>DATFIM010000031.1 GCA_035270125.1 Halanaerobiales bacterium
AATTATATTTTTGCATAGTAAAAGCCAGGCTTTTTAGCCTGGCTAATTAAATTTCTATATTATTTTAGAATCATGTACTCATTGATATTATTTTTTTAAGTAATTTTGAACTAAAAAAACCTAGAAAAACTAAGACAAGTGTCCAGGCAAATATATATTCTGTTTCTAAATTATTTCTGGCCCAATAAAGTCCGGCTCCTATACCTGAATCTAAACTCAGCAATTCTGCCATTGCCCCTATCTTCCAGGCCCTTTCAATAGTTATTACAGCTGCAGAATTCAAATAAGGTTTTACAGAAGGAAAATAAATTTTACTGAGAGTATTCCAAAAAGATAAATCATAGATATGAGCCATTTCTAACAATTTATGATCAGTATTTTTTACTCCTTCTTCAGTATTTATCACAAAGATAGGTAGTATTGAAATAAATATTGTAAATATTACTATTTTTGAATTAAGTCCAAACCAGATAATCGCCAGTAATATCCAGGAGATGTTAGGAATTGTCTGGAGAGTTGAAATTAAAGGTTTTACAAGTTTATTTATTTTTTCATTCAAACCCATTGCTATCCCAATACTGGAACCTACTAAAAGAGAAATTAAATATCCACTTCCAACTCTAAAAAAACTATAACTAATATCCACCCAAAATTCTCCTGAAAAAATCATATTTTTTATAGTCATAAAAGTCAGTTCAGGTGAAGGCAAAATTATCGCTTTATATCTCAAAGAAAGCAACTTCCAAAATAAAATTAACACTATTACTCCAATAATAGTGTATTTAATAGAAATATTTTCATCAATTTTTTTATTAATATTGGAAGTAGAATTTTTCATCAGGTATTTCCCCGCCTATGGTTTTAGGATTAGTATTTTTTAATATTTTAAAATAATTTTCTATTTCATTTTTAACATTTAATGCTTTCTTATAATTTAAGTTTAAGCGTGGTGTTGATAATTTACTTACTTTTTTATTAATATTCATATATTTTTCAGCAACATCGGCCGCTTTTTGAGGATTTTTCTTTACCCATTCCACAGCCTTTTTATATTCTTCATTAAATTGCTTTATTTTTTCTTTATTTATTTCTTCATTTGCAAAACTTCCATGTAAAACTAAAGAAGACTGTGGTAAATCCAAACCAGTCTCTTTTTTCCATTCTTTTTGTAAATTTAAGATAATATCAGCTTCAGAATTATTCATAATAACCTGAGTTGCAAAAGTTTCTCTAAGAACAGCAGTCTCAGCCATATCATTTATCATTAATTGACTTAATTCACGAACTTTACCTCTTCTTACTTTTAAGTCACTACTAAGATTAATCCCATTTTTTTCAGCTAAATAATTGAACACTATATCCATTGGTCCACCTTTAGATGGTAAACTTATATTTTTGTTTTTCAAATCTTTCCAGGTGCTTATTTCATCATCTGTAGTTAATAGATAAAAAATACCCCAGGTATGAACACCTGCTAATTTAACATCTACATTTTTGTTATATAATTTTGCGGCTTCATTTGTGGATAATAAAGCCATATCAATATTATTTTTCATAAATTTAGATATTACAATATTTCTATTTTTATGTATATCAACCTTAAGATTCAAATCACTATTTTCTAAAAGATAATAAACAGGTATAGATGAAGGACTTGGAGAAACACTAATCTTTATTTCTGAATTTTCTACTGCTTCTGTTTTTTGAACACTAATAAAAATACTAAAAATCAAAATCAATATAATAGTTAAGTTAATTAATTTATTTTTAGACATTTATAATATCCTCCTCAAGTTTTAGTTTGTTTTTTCCAACTCTATTCATTTTTCTACAACATCTTGGAGTGAAATTTTTACCCTGATGATAAAAAATCGAATCATTTAATTCTTGATGAATTTCAAAAGTGTCTGGACTGCCCAGACTTCTTTTTTTCTTAGGTATATTTATATCTATTACATTTTCTATTTCTCCTGGATTTTCAGACATTACCATAACTTTATCTCCCATTAAAACAGCTTCTCTAGTATCATGAGTAACAAAAATACCTGACATATCTTCATTTTCAAAAATATGATTTAAGAGATTAATCAAATTTACTCTTAGGGGAAAATCTAATTTAGAAAAAGGTTCATCCATTAATATCAATTGTGGTTTAAGAGCAAGTGCTCTGGCTATTGCCACTCTCTGTTTCATACCACCACTTAATTTTTCAGGATAATAGTTACTGTATTCTCCTAAATTAACATCAGCTAATGTTTCCTGGACTATTTTTTCCCTCTTAGCTTTATTTTTAATTTTATTTTTCAATACAAGTTCAACATTTTCAGAAGTAGTTAACCATGGTAATAAACGATGATCCTGAAAAATAAAGGAGCTTTGTTTTACATCCATATTAATTTTACCGGTATCAGCTTTTTCAAGTCCGGCCAAAATTCTTAATAATGTAGATTTACCACATCCGCTGGGACCTAAAAAGCAGTTAACTTCTCCTTTATATAAAGAAAAAGATATATCTTTTAGGACTTTCTTTTCTTCAAAACTTTTATTTAAATTTTCTATATCTAAAAGCAAAAAGACCACATCCTCAAAATATTTGAAAATCATTATCAATATCACTTAAATTTTAATACACATAAGTTCATATTTCAAGTATTATTCTTTTTTACTCTCTTTATTTTCATACATTTTTTTATCAGCTATTTTAAAAACTTCTTCTAAACTCTCTACAAATTTATTTTTTGTTGCAGAACCAGTAGAAATACTAATATCTTCTTTTAGTTTTTTACTTCTTTCTTTACATTTTACTAAAATTCGATTTTCTATTTCTTCAGCTATTTTTTTATTGGCATTAGGTAATAAAATTGCAAATTCATCTCCACCAATTCTAGCTACAATATCAGCTTCTCTTACTGAACTTTCAATTATTTCTGCTATTATTTTTAAATATTCATCACCTTTTTTATGTCCATAATTGTCATTTATTCCTTTAAGATCATCCATATCAGCAACTATTATACTAATTGGCAACTCTCTTGAATTATCAAGTCTATCTCTTTCTTCATCAAAAAATCTTCTATTATAAAGATCAGTAAGTTGATCATGAAAAGAAAGATATTTTATTTTATTTTCTTCTTTTTTGCGAACAGTTATATCATTATAAATCGCATAAACTCCTAATTGTTTACCATTATATGTGATTGGATAGCCTTTAATTGATACAAAAATTTCCTCACCGGATTTAGTCTTACGGACAGATTCACTTTCAACTGTATGGCCCTTACTAACTCTTTTTGTTATTTCTATGCCTTCATCTTCATAATCTGAAGGTAAAATAATATCATTTATCTGTCTTCCTTCTATTTCATCCTGTTTATAGCCAAAAGTTTCTTCAAAACTATCATTTATTTTTATTATATGTTCCCTATTATCTAATAAGGCGATAGCTTCTGGAGAATTATCAAATAATTGCTGGAAATAGGCATTCTGTCTTTTATTAACTCTTTCAGCCATTTTTCTTTCTCCAATATCTAAAATACTAATATATACTTTTGAGTAGTCATTTTTCTCCTCAGGGATCTTCCATTCAAGCCTTGTATCTTTCTTTTTACCATCCAAGGTTAAAACCTCTGTATCCCGTCTAAAACCTTTAATTCCACTTAACATTGATGATATAATTTCAATTGTAACTTCTTTTGTGTTCTTATTAAAAAGTTTTTCTAAATTATTTATAAGCTCTTTTTTTGATTCAGCATTATAAAAATTCAGAGCTGTTTTATTTACATCTATCACTTTGATTTTATTTAATAATTCATTTAATTTTTGAGAGTTTTCATTTAGATATTTTTCAATATCTTCAGTTTCTGCTTTTATTTTTTTGGCATATTTTATTACTTCAGAAAAATCTTCTTCCCAGATAACAGCAGGAAAATTTTCAAATAGTGTACGATATCTTTTTTCGCTTTTTCGTAATTCTTTTTCTATTTCTTTTTTATCTGTAACATTTTTTACAAAACAAAATATCTTATTTTCTTCAAATGCAACAAAAGAAGCTTCAAAATAAATAGTTTTTCTTTTAATATTTAATTTATAATTAAATTTTTGCATTTCATCTTTTTTAAAAGCAAGTTTCATTTTTTCTTTAAATCTTTTAGAAATTTCAAATGGAAGTATCTCCTCAACTGATTTTTCTAATAATTCCTCTTTAGGGGCTACTAAATCCTGGGTTCTATTAGTCCAGATATTTTTATATATACCTTCTTTATTAAGTAAAATAATAATATCTGGATTATTTGATAAGTTTTTTATATTATTTAAGTTTTTCATGGTTTTTGCCCCCTTTTTAAATTAAATTTTTTGACTATTTTTTTCATATCTCTTAATATATAATTAAATATAAAAGACGAAATTCCTCTAATATCCTGTCGAAATTTGAATTTAAATCAATTTTCTGATATACTAATTTTTGTTAAAAATAAGGAGGTAGTTAATATTAAAAAATTATTGATGTCTTATTATTTTAAACTCCTTAAATTTATTAATAAAAAATGTGATTGTCTCCATAGAATAATATTTGTAGTTAGTGGAGTTACAGGTAGTATTTTCTTTTATTTTATAAATCAGAATAGTTTTGTCGAAGCTGGTTTAACAGTACTCATTGGTGGTGGACTGGTTGAGTTAATAAATAAATACTTAAAAAGTCAGCCAGAAATTGTCCTTGTCACTCAATCAAATGAAGAAAATGATGAAGAATTTTTAAATAAAATTCAGAAAAAATTAACTGATACTTTAAAAGAGCATGAAGAAGACAATAAAAAATAAAACTTCAAGCCCCCAATAATTATTAAGTTGGGGGCTTTTTAAATTTTAAAATATTATATCATTGGTTATTTACTTTAGAAATTGCTTCCTGATAAATCTTTTTTAAACTCACATTTTCTTTTTCTGCTAGCTTTTTACATTCTTCATATTCAGGAGCTATATTAACCAATTCTTCACCATTATAAGCCAACTTTACTTTAACTTTTCCCCATTTTGTTGTTACAGTTTTATATTTTCTTTCTAAACAAACTCTTTCAATATTTCTATAAAATCTAATTCCCAGACTGCTGCTTTCTTTAAAAATAGTATTAACTATTTCTTTTTCATTATTTTTATATAATACAGACAATTTTATAGCTGGTCTATTTTTTTTCATTTGAATTGGAGTAAAATAGACATCTAAAGCCCCTTTAGCAAATAACTCATCCATTAAATAATCATAAAACTCCGGATTCATATCATCTATATTAGCTTCAATAAGATTTACTGAGTTTTTTTTTGCTTTATTCCTTTAGTTTCTTCGACAAGATTAATTCTCAATAAATTAGGAATAGGTAAATTCCTTGTCCCAGCTCCATAACCTGATTTTATAATTTTCATCTCATCTCTTGGACCAAATTTTTCTGCCAGAGTAGTAATAATAGCCGCTCCAGTTGGTGTAACCATTTCAGCTTCAATTCCTTCTGAATAAATTGGTATATTAGCTAAAAGTTCCATAGTTGCAGGTGCAGGAACAGGCATTTTACCATGATCACACTCCACAAAACCATTGCCGATATGCAATTTAGAAGCATAAATCTTATCTACACCTAACATTTCGAGACCAAGTACACTACCAACTATATCTACAATAGCATCTACCGCTCCTACTTCATGGAAATGAATTTCATTAATATTACTTCCATGAATTTTAGCTTCCGCCTTTGCTAGATTTAAAAATATTTTTTTGCTTTTTTCTTTAACAGATTCACTTAAATCACTTTTATCAATTATATCCCTGATATCATCCAAATTCCTACCGTGACTATGACCATGTGAATGACTATGATCATGGTCATGGCTATGATCGTGATCATGCTCAGTATCAACGAGTTTCACCTGTAAATAAGTACCACCTATACCGTGTTTATCTGTTTTTGTAGTTTCAATATTATATTCATCTTCAAGACCTAATTTAGCCAGCTCTTTTTTCCATTCTTTGAGATCAAGTCCCAGGTCAACTAATGCTCCTAAAACCATATTTCCACTTATTCCAGAAAATATATCAAAATATGCATTCATCTTTATAACCTCCCAGTTTAGTTTTTATCTTTGTTAATTTCTTCAGTACTGCCTGTTCTATATCCTTCTAAATCAAGAGTAATATAACTAAATCCTTCTTTTTTTATTCTATCAATTATTTCATCTTTTTTATTCATTATTTTATTCATTTCAGAAGGTAAAACCTCAATTCTTACAGTATTTTCATCATGAATTCTTGCCCTGAGTTGTTCAAAATCAAACTTTCGAAGATAATTTTCTATCTCTTCAAGTCTATTTAGATCATTTTCGTTAATTTCTAAATTAAATCCAAAACGAGTGGCAAGACAGGTATCAGAAGGCTGATCCCAGGTTTTTAAACCTAAAGTTTTGGATAATTTTCTAATTTCTTCTTTTTTAAGACCTGCTTTTTGTAAAGGAGTCTTAACTTCTAATTCTTCAACTGCTTTAATACCTGGTCTATTTTCATTTAATAAATCATCTGCATTAGTACCATCCAAAACATAACTAATATTTTGGCTTTCAGCTATTTCATTTAATCTTTGATATAGTTCATATTTACAGTAATAACATCTATATTTATCATTTTTTCTAAAATTTTCTTTACTTAATTCAGAAGTCTCAATAACTAAAGGATTGATACCTATCTCCTGAGCAATATTTTTAGCTTCATCTAATTTATCACTAAATCTAATTGGAGAATCAGCAAGAACAGCCATAACATTTTCTTTTCCTAAGGTATCTAATGCTACTTTTAATAAAAAACTACTGTCAACTCCACCTGAAAAAGCAATAAGTACTTCTTTCATATCTGTAAGAATTTCCTGTAATCTATTATATTTTAGTTTAGTTTCATCACTGACTTTACTGCTGTTTTTGACTTTCATAAAATCTCTCCTTTGAACTTATTTGTCATTTACTCCAATTTTATTAATAGAATTTGCTAAATAAGCTGCCCCAAATCCATTATCAATATTAACCACTCCTACTCCAGAAGCACAGCTGTTTAACATTGTTAAAAGAGGAGCAATTCCTCCTAGATTCGCTCCATAACCAACACTTGTAGGAGCAGCTATGACAGGTTTATTAACAAGGCCGGCTACAACACTGGGTAAAGCTCCATCCATTCCTGCTACTACAATAATTACCTTTGCTTTGTCTAATTTATCAACATTATTTAAAAGTCTATGTACTCCAGCCACCCCGGCATCTACCAATCTGCTAACTTTATTACCCATTATTTTTGCCGTCTCAGCTGCTTCTTCCACAACTGGCTGGTCAGAAGTACCGGCACTAACTATTAAGATATTTCCAACTCTTTCTAAAGGATCTTTTTCTCTGACTATCATTTTTCCTAATTCATTATAGCGGGCATCAGGTAATACTTTTTTCACTTCTTCAAAAACTTCTTTTTCTGCTCTTGAACCTAATATATTTTTGCTTTTTTCGCCCATCTTCTCCATTATTTCTACTACCTGATTTGTAGTTTTCCCCTCACATAAAACAACTTCAGGAAAACCTTTTCTGTCTTCTCGATCATGATCTATTTTTGCAAAACCCAAATCTTCATAACCTGGGTCTTTTAGTTTTTTCATGGCTTTATCTGAACTAATTTCACCTTTTTCTACAGATTCTAATATTTTCTTTATTTTATTTTGATTTAACATCTTCATTTCCTCCTCCATTCTCTTTAAAAAAACTAGCTTCAACTAAATCAGCCGAATAGGGTTTAATATCTAAAACAGGTGTCCCATTAATTGCATCAAGTCCTTTTACTTTGAGGATATTATCCTTTCTTTCCAGAAATTGCACAGTAGTTACTCCTATTCCAGAAGGACGATTTGGACTGCGTGAAGCAAAAACTCCTCTTATTTCTCCACTATGTCTGGGAGCTTTTAATTTATATCCATTAGATCGATCAAAATAATAAAGAATCTGAAGATAATCATATTTTTCAATTTTATATAAACCATCCAAATATTTATCTTTTAATATGATTTCACTAATATCTTTTCTAATTTCATCTAAAGGAGCAGGTTCTTTAAAAGAATTTTTAACTGTAGCTATTATATTAAATTTCATTTTATCATCCTTTCTCTAGAAAATAATCAAAAAAAGATCTGCCACAGTTATCTGCAGCAGACCTTTGTGGTCAAAATCATTTTATTTAATTATATTTTTATGAATTTACAATTTATTTAAATCATGCTGTATCATTAGCTTTCAAAACTCCTGATTGATGAACTCTTTCTACAATAATTTTCGCCAGAATTGCATAAAGTGGGATGTGTTGTAATTGTTTTACTATCCCTTCATAGAATTTTACTTTAAATGGTAGTCCAAATAAAATATTGAGAAAATATGGTACCATTAATACTGAAGTGATTGTCTGCCCAATACCTATGGCAAGTAAATAATGCCAGAAGGTAAGTTTTCTATTTTTGAAATAATAAATTACTAACCCAGGAATAGCTCCTGTTAAAGCAGCACTTAAAGTAAAATGAGGCATATAAGGACCGGTTGGTCTAAAAATAAAACCAAGCACATCCCCAAAAGCTCCTACGATAAATCCTGAAACCGGACCAAAAAGAACACCAGCAATAATGGGGGGGAAACCAGTAAAAGTAAGACCAATAAATGGCACCGGTATTTTAAAAATTTTCAATACCACTCCCATTGCAATCAAAAGACTCAAATAAACCATCTTCTTAACATTTAATTTCATTGTAAAAATCCTCCCTTTTCCTCATCATGGCAGCACCAACTACACACCAAAGAAAAGGGGTTTCTTTAGTGACCAGCGGACGCAGGAATAATACCGCAGATTAATCTTTCGTCTCCAGGCAACGTCCCATCCTGAAGCACTTTACGCACTATTCCTTACTCTGCCATTTAGGTAAATATTTTTGTTGCTTTTAAAAATTAAAATTATTTACATTTCATAATATCACTTGTTTATACCAGATGCAAGTAAAATATTTTACAATTTTCTATATTTAACTATTATTATCAGGGTTTTCTTCGTTTTTTTCGTTTTTATGATCTTTATCCTCTATACTTAATTCATAATCACTGGCTGAAAAGGGGCAATTTTGATCACAGGTACTACAACTACCACAATCTGAGTTAGGATTAATTTTTTTATAAACTACTCTTGAAACATAATAAAAAATCAAAGCGATAACAATAATACCAAGTATATTTGCTAACATCAACTCACCCCTTTTAAAGAAGAAATATCCTGCCTTAATGACAGGATATCCTATATCAGAAGATTATTCAACTTCTTCAATAATATATTCTGATGTAATATTGGCATTTAAAGAAGCACTGGCAGAACAATATTTTTCTTCTGATAGTTCAATTGCTCTTTCAACTTTCTTTTCATCTAAATCTTTACCTTTTATTTTATAAATCAAATGAATATCTGTAAATCTTTTGGGATGTTCTTCAGCTCTTTCTGATTTAACCTCTATTTCTAAATCAACTAATTCCTGTTTCATTCTACCTAATATAAGAGCTACATCTACTCCAGTACATCCAGCTAAGCCATTTAAAATAAGTTCAGTAGGGCGAGGACCATTGTCATTCCCACCACTTTCTTTTTTAGCATCAACTGTTACACTATGGCCAGATGGAAGTTTACTTTCAAACTCCAATCCACCTTTCCATTTTACACTCATATCCATATTTATTCCTCCCTGTAAATTATAACTATCTTTATTATATATATTTTAACTTAAATCACTAAAAACTAAAGTTAGCTATTTAACAATTAAAATATAACACTATTTAAAAAGATAGCAATTATGATAAGAGGAATTATATATTTAATTAAAATTTTCCATAATACGCTAAGACTTTTAGACTTAATATTAGCTTCCTTGGCAAAATTATCTGTACCCCAGACCCAACCAACAAAAATTGTCATAAAAAATCCACCAAAAATTAAAACAAAGTTATTTTCTAAATAATCAATCATATTAAAGAATTTCATTGAAAATACTGAAGGCAGACCAACAATAGCTACAAGTCCAAGAGTGGTCCAAACTGCTTTTTTTCTTGCAAAACCAAATTCATCTTTAATAAAGGCTATAACTCCTTCCCAAACAGCTACAGCTGAGGTAAATGCTGCAATATAGAAAGCAACATAAAATATAAATCCCCAGAGAATTCCAGCAGGCATATTATTGAAAACATTAGGCATTGTTATAAAAGTTAAAGCCGGTCCTGAAGCAGGTTCCAACCCGAAGGCAGAAACACTTGGGAAAATTACTAAACCAGCCATTATAGCTACTAATGAATCAGCCAGAACAATAAAACCACTGGTAGGTACCAATTTTTTATCTTCATTTTTTAAATAACTACCAAATACTAAAGCTGCTCCCATTACCAGACCAAGAGAGAAAAACGCCTGACCAATTGCTACAAAAACAGAACTCCAGCTAAATTTTGCAAAATCAGGTTTAAGATAAAAAGAAAGACCTTCCATAGCTCCTTCTAAAGTTACTGCTCTAATTATCAAAACTATAAACATTACAGCCAATACAGGAAGTAGTATCTTGGCAATTTTTTCTACACCATCCTGTAATTTTTTTCTAACTACAAATAATATTAATAAAATATTTAATATTACCCAAAATAACACCTGCCATTTATTACCCATAAAATTATTAAAATAATTAGCTACTTCACCAGGCGCCATATTCACAAATGTGCCCATTAATATTTCATAAGCATACTTTAAAATCCAACCATAAACTGGCAAAGTATAACTTACAATAAATATTCCAGCAATAACATTTAAATATCCATTAAGAAACCAGGGCTTATCTGGAGATAATTTTTTATAAGCACCTACTGGATTTTTCTTAGTGGAAGTACCTAAAGAAATTTCTAAAGTTAACAAAGGCCAACCAATAATAATTATTATAAGTAAATAAAATAGAACAAAAATTCCACCACCATTTTCTCCTGCTATATAGGGAAATCTCCAGATATTACCCACCCCAGCAGCAGAACCAATTGTGGCTAAAATCATTCCTAACCTAGAGGTAAACTGATCTCGATTTTCCATACTTTTTCCCTCCTTTTAAATTTAGTTAATATTTATAATTTTTAGTTTTCTTATAATATTTTTTCAATATAAATTTAATATCTCCTTCTTTTAATTTTGTTAATAATATTTTACTATCAATTAAAAAAGGTCCCGCCTTAAAAATAATAAAGCGGAACCACAATTTTATATTATTATCTTGTAATTAAGAAATTAATTCTTTTATTTCCTCAACATCAGGAACTCTTCCTTTAACTTTAATTTCACCATCAATACCAAGTCCTGGGGTAGACATTACACCTGCTTCAACAATATTTTTCATGTCTTCTACCTTAATAACTTCTGCCTCAATTCCTAATTCTTTAATAGCCTCTTTGGCATTTTCAGCCAGTTTCACGCAGTTTTTACAGCCTGTTCCATAGATCTTAATTTCCATTAAAATCACTCCTTATCTTTTATTTTTATTACATTACAAAATTAAACATATAACCAACAGCAATTATTGAAATACCAACAACACTTACAAATAAAGTAATTAATTTAGGTTTTATAACCTTTCTAAGAATAATCATAGCCGGTAAAGAAAGAGCAGTTGTTGACATCATAAAGCTAAGAGCAGTCCCTAATGCTACTCCTTTTCCTAAAAGCGCCTGGGCAATAGGGATAGTTCCAACAGCATTAGAATAAAGAGGAATACCTACTCCCACGGCAACAATTACTGCCAGCGGATTTCCTTTTCCAGCATATTCTGCCAGTACTTCTGCAGGTGCATAACCATGAATTAACGCTCCTAATCCTATACCTATAATTACATATTTCCAGACTCTACCTACTATATCTTTTACCTGTGATTTAGCAAAATCTACTCGATCTGACCAACTCAATTTTTCTACTTCACTTTCTCCTGCTTCAATTTCATAAACATATTCTTCTACGTATTTTTCCATATTCATAGCTCCAATTACTATTCCACCTACAACTCCAACTATAATTCCACTTATCAAATATAATGTTCCTATTTTCCAGCCAAATAATGAATAAAGCATAACCAGAGCTACTTCATTAACTATTGGTGAGGTAATAAGAAAAGAAAAAGTTATACCCAAAGGTACTCCAGATTCTACAAATCCTATAAAAATAGGTACTGAAGAACAGGAACAAAAAGGTGTTACAACTCCTAAAATTGAAGCAAAAATATTACCAAAAAACTTTTTGCGATGACTCAATAATTTTTTGGTTTTTTCAGGAGGAAAAAAACTTCTAATGATTGAAATAAAGAAAATCATTATACTCAAAAGAATTAAGATCTTTATCGTATCATAAAAGAAAAAATGAACTGAATCACCAAGTCTGGTAGCTGAATCCAGGCCTATCCAATTATATACTAATATATCTGCAAACCATTCTATCATTAATTACCACCTCATTTTATTTTCTGTCTTGTTTCACATGGCTTTTCTGATTTTACTATTTCATATCTTTCTTCCATTTTATCCAAATTTAATTCTGAAAAGGTTTTTCCTGATAGTGTAAAAATTTTAGCTAAATATTCATCATATTTTTTTCTATTAATTGAATAATAAGTCCATTTACTATCTTTTTTTTCTTTAACTAATTCCAATTCTTTAAAATATCGTAAATGTTGGGAAACGCTTGATTGTGATTTATCTAAGATGGCTGTTAGCTGACAGACACAAAATTCATCTTCTAAAAGTAATTTTAACATTTTAAGTCTTGTTTTATCTCCAATACATTTTAAAAAAGATAATATCTTATCCATTTTTTCACCTTCTTGTTTTTATTAAATGATATTGATATTAATATTTACTAATATGAGTATAACGTGATTTTGTTCTCATGTCAAGAAAAAAATAATAAAAAGCTAATAAAAAAAGCTTTTAGAAAGATATTTAATCCTTCTAAAAGCCAATAATAATGAATTTCTAATTTTCATATTAAAATTTTCTAATATAATAATATTTATTCATCAAATTTTTGGACTGCCATCTGAACTGGATCCCAGGGACTACTTAAAGGAGGCGTATAACTTAAATCTAAATCATTGAATTCTTCAATAGTCATTTCATTGTGGATAGCTGTAGCAAATATATCCAATCTTTTAGAAACTTCAGCATTTATATTACCTAAAATCTGGGCCCCAATTATCCTTCTGCTCTGTTTTTCTGCTATTACTCTAATTTTCATTTCATAAGCTGGTGAATAATAAACTTTATGATCCAATGTGTCTAAATCAGCTGATATAGTATCAATTCC
>DATFIM010000032.1 GCA_035270125.1 Halanaerobiales bacterium
CGTTCAGGCCACTCATTACATGTAGAATTAGCACAGGAAATTAGTAAAATTTTGAAAGAACAGGAGGATAAAAGAGATGTTTGATATAGATGAAATAAAAAATGTTTTACCTCATCGTTATCCACTTCTTTTAGTTGATAGAATTGAAGAACTTAAAGAAGGGGAAAGAGTTGTGGGAATAAAAAATGTAACTATAAATGAAGAATTTTTTCAGGGACATTATCCTGGACATCCAATTATGCCCGGAGTGCTTATTGTTGAGGCTATGGCCCAGGTTAGTGGTTTTTTGATGAAAAATACTGTTGATGACCCTGAAAATAAGATCCCTTATTTTGCAGGAATAGATAGGGCAAGATTCAGAAAAACTGTTAGGCCCGGTGATCAGTTAAGAATTGTAGGTGAGGTAATTAGACTTAGAAAATCAATTGCAAAATTAGATGCCAAAGCTTATGTTGAAGAAGAATTAGTTGCTGAGGCTGAATTATTATTTGCAATGCAGGAGAAGTAATATAAAATTAACAATACTTGAAAGGAGAAGGGTATTAGTGGGAGAAAGAAAGAAAAAATCGAAGATACTGCAAATGGCTGATGTTCATGAAACAGCTATTGTCAGTCCAAATGCAAAAATAGGAAAAAATGTAGAAATAGGTCCTTATACAATAATAGGTGATAATGTTGAAATTGGGGATGGAACAACTATTGGTCCTCATGTAGTTATTGAAGGTTGGACAATTGTTGGTAAAAATAATGAGATTTTTCATGGAGCTTCTATAGGTGAAGACCCTCAAAATATTCAGTATAATGGAGAAAAAACTCACCTTTTTATTGGTGATAACAATGTTATAAGAGAAAATGTAACAATCCATCGAGGTACTGAAGAAGGTGGAGGAGAAACTAGAATAGGAAGTAATAATTTCATTATGGCCTACTGTCATGTTGCTCATGATTGTCAGTTAGGCAATAATATTGTTATGACTAATTCAGCAACTTTAGGTGGTCATGTTACAATTGAAGATAATGCAGTAATAGCTGGTTTAACTACAATTCATCAGTATGTAAGAATAGGTAAAACAGTTATGGTAGGTGCTCATTCAAAAGTAGTAAAGGATATACCTCCTTATGTATTAGTTGATGGTAGTCCAGCAAGTGTTAATGGTATTAATGTTATTGGATTGCGTCGTAATGGTGTAAAACCCAAATTACGTAAAGAAATCAAAAGAGCCTATAAAATTTTATATCGTTCAGATTATAATTTAGATAAAGCAATAGAAACAATGGACCAGGAACTTGATGCCAGTGAAGAGATAGAACATTTTCTAAGATTTTTAAGAAATGCACAGCGAGGTATTTGTCGTTAATGGAGGGCTTTTATGTCAGATATTGCTTTAATAGCCGGTAAGGGAGAACTTCCTTATTACTGGGCTAAAAATTCTGCTAAAAATGGAATAAGACCATATATATTTAAAATAACTGGAGATAACTCTCTTTCTTTTGAGAAATTTGGAAAGGATATTTTTGAAGTTGAGTTAGGTAAGATAGCCGAATTATTTTCTTTACTCCATAAAAAAAATATTAAAAGAGTTGTTTTTGCCGGTAAAGTAGAGAAAAATAATATATATGATTTAAAAATGGATAATAGAATGAAAAAAATATTAAGTAATATAGAAAATTATAATGATGATACCATTTTACGAGCTATTGGAGCAGAGTTTGAAAAAGAAGGATTTGAAATAGTACCGCAAATTGAAGCAATGGCTGATCTATTAGTCAAACCTGGTAGCTTAAATGAAATTAAAACAGATAAAACACTTAATTCTGAAATGGAGTTTGCCTTTATCAATGCTCTGGAGATAGGCAAATTAGATATAGGGCAAACTGTTCTCACTAAAGATAAATCAGTAGTCGCTGTTGAAGCTATGGAAGGTACTGATAAAGCTATTTTAAGAACAGGTGAGATTGCTGGTAAAGGATCAGTTATGGCCAAAGTTGCTAAAGAAAATCAGGATTTGCGTTTTGATATTCCGACTGTTGGTTTAAAAACATTAGAAAATTTGAAAAAGATAAAGGCTAAAGCTTTAGTCATTGAAGCAAATAAAACATTTATTATAAATAGAGAAGAATTTTTAAAGGAAGCTACAAAAGCAGATATTGCTGTCCGAGCTTGCTTTTATGATTCAGGGGGGATTAAATGGGAAGAATAATGGTTGTCTGTGGAGAAACCTCAGGAGATATTCAGGCTGCTCGAGTTGTTAGGGAAATAAAAAAGATGAATTCCAATTTAGAATTTACAGCAATGGGCTCTGAGGCTTTAAAAGATGAAGGAGCAGAGATTTTGATTGATCCCCTTGATGTCAGCAGTATTGGGTTTATAGAATCACTTAAAAATTTAAAAGAACATCTGGCACATATCAGGCTTCTCAAAAAACATATGAGAGAAAATAGGCCTGATATTCTTTTTTTAGTTGATTATTCTGGATTTAATATGTTAATGGCCAGAGTTGGCAAAAAAATGGGAATACCAGTAGTTAATTATTTTCCTCCTACTGCCTGGATATGGGGAGAATGGAGGGCAAAATGGATGGCCAGATATGATGCTGTTATTGCTGCTACTCTGCCTATGGAAAGAGAAGTTTACAAAAGGGCAGGTGCAGAAGTAGAGTTTGTGGGACATCCTCTTTTAGATATAGTTGAAACTGAAAAATCAGCTAAAGAGATTTATAATGAATTTCAAATTAGCAAAAATCATAAAGTTATTACTCTTATGCCAGGAAGTAGAAAATCGGAAATTGATCGTCTTGCTCCGGTTCTTTTTGAAGTTGCTGAAAAATTGCAAAAAGACAATAAAAATTA
>DATFIM010000033.1 GCA_035270125.1 Halanaerobiales bacterium
TATTTTCTCCAACTGTATCTAAAAGCTCTGAATTAGCAAAATAAACTTTTTTTCTTTCAGATTCAGCAATATTTTTAGTTCTTTCACTTATCTTCATTATTTTTTGATACTGTTCATCAACCTTTTTTGCTTTTTTTTCTAAATTTAAAGCTTTTCCTAAAAGCTGATTTGTTTCTCTAATTTGAGAAAGACTTTCTGGATTAATAACTAAAGTTGCAATTCCAAGTTCCTTTAATCTATCTGCAGTCTCGATACCATCTCCATGGGGAAACATAATAACCAGGTCAGGATTAAGTTCCATTATACTCTCGATATTTACCCCTTTATTCTTTGAACCAACATTAGATAATTCATTAATTTTAGGATTGATTTTTGTAAAAATTGTTTGATTGGGCAAACCACTTGCACCTGAAACCAATCTGCCATCAGCCCCCAGGGCCATCACAAACTGCGTAGCAGGCGTATAAGTTGTTATAACTCTTTCAACTTTTTCTGGAACTTTTACTTCTCTCCCCATCATATCTACAACAGTTCTTTTCTCTGCCTTCATTTCTGTTGTAAAAGTTAAAGTAAGGGATAAGATGAAAATAATTAATACTATGATTTTTATTTTATTATTAAACATTATTAGCCTCCTAGATATTAAATTTATTATTTTCGCTATGTTCAACCTCATATAACGCTACTAAAAAAATTTTATCATTAATAAATCATTAAATCGTCAATTTAAATTATAGGAAGGGAAGATAATATCCCCTCCCTTATTAAATTCTAAACAAAGATGAAATAAAATACAAATACTATACCTAATAAATAAACTAACCAATGAACATTTTCTCCTTCACCAGTAAATAATTTTAATATAGGATAAATTATAAAACCTAGAGCTATTCCATTAGAAATTGAGTAGGTCATAGGCATTGCTATCATTGCCACAAAAGCTGGAAAAATTTCTGTAAAGTCATCCCAATCAAGGTCAGTTATATTTGACATCATCATTGTTCCTACTATTATCAAAACAGGAGCTGTTGCTGCTCCAGGAACTACGCCCACAAGTGGCTTAAAGAAAAGTGCTAAAAAGAATAATAATGCTGCTACAACTCCTGTTAATCCAGTTCTACCACCTTCAGCAACACCTGATGAAGATTCTACATAAGTTGTAACAGTGGTAGTACCAAATAATGCACCAGCAGTAGTACCTACTGCATCAGCCAATAAAGCCCTATTAGCCTTTGGTAAATCTCCATTTTCATCCAGATAACCTGCCTGCTGACTGACTCCAACTAAAGTGCCCGCAGTATCAAACATGTCTACAAATAAGAATGACAGTAAGATAACTACAAATCCAGCATCAAAAGCTGCCTTTAAATCCAATTGAAATAATACTCCAGACCAATCACCCCATTGCGGTAAAGCAAAAATTCCTTCTAAGGGAGGTGTTACTCCATTTAATGTTCCAAATAAAGTAGAAATTATTATCCCCCAAAGCAGGGCTCCTCTTATTCCTCGAGCATATAAAATTCCAGTTACAATTAAACCTACCAGAGTAACTAAAGATGCTCCAGAAATAACATCACCCATCTGCACTAAAGTAGATTCTGAAGCGACTACTATCTTAGCATTTTGTAAACCAATAAATGCTATAAAAAGTCCTATACCAGCACTTATTCCTGTTTTTAAAGCCATAGGAATTTTATTTACAATCATTTTTCTTACAGGGGTTACACTAAGAATAATGAAAAGAATACCTTCTACAAATATAACACCTAAAGCGGCCTGCCAGGAAACTCCCATATTCAAAACAACTGAATAAGTAAAATATGCATTAAGTCCCATTCCAGATGCTAGAACAAAAGGATAATTGGTTAAAAATGCCATAAAAAGCGTACCGACAATAGCACCAGCAATAGTAGCAATAAAAACACCACCAAATGGCATTCCTGCATCACTTAAAATACTGGGATTGACAAAAATTATATATGCCATAGTCATAAAAGTAGTAAACCCAGCTAATATTTCAGTTTTTACATCTGTATTATTTTCTTCTAATTTAAAAATATTCTCTAAAAATCCAGAATTAGCATTTTTAGATTCCATAACTTTTATTATCCCCCTTATTTATTCTACTACTAAAGATACAAAATCAAATTTTTCTGCAGAAAATAAACCTCTATCTGTTACCTTTAGCCTTGGTATAACAGGTAATGCCATAAAAGATATTGTCATAAAGGGACTTTCATTTTGGACACCTAATTTTTTAGCTTCTTTTCTTAACTCAGATAATTTATCAGCAACTTCATTTAAAGTTTTGTCTGACATCAAACCTGCTATTGGTAATGCTAATTTATTTATTAATTTTCCATTTTCAATAATCACTATCCCACCATTCATTTTTTCTATCTCTCGAACAGCTTTTAACATATCTTTTTTATTTAATCCAACTACAATAATATTATGTGAATCATGACCAACCGAAGTTGCAATAGCCCCTCTTTTTAAACCAAAACCACCTAAAAGACCTAAACCTACATTTCCCGTTTGGTGGTGTCTCTCAACTACAGCCAATTTATTAAGATTTTTATTTACTAAATCTTCATTTTTAACTGGACTTTTTTCAAAACTAACAGTATCTTTTCTGGTAACTATTTGCTCGCTTACTAAATTCATTGTTCTATACTTATTTCCTTGAGGTAATTCAAAATCTTTTTCAGAAATTTCTCCTATATTCACTGAAGAAAATATTTTATTATATTCTTCACTTTTTTCAAAATTATCTTTTGGATAACCAGCTATAAATTCTTGATCTTCAGCAACTAATTTACCATCTTTAAATACCTTTTCTACCTTGAAATTTTTAAGATTATCTAAAACCACCAGATCAGCTTTATAACCTGGAGCAATGGCTCCAATATCATCAAAACCGAGAGCTGTAGCTGAATTAATAGTAGCTAGTTTAATAGCTTTTATAGGATCCAAACCTTCCTTAACAGCTTTTTTTATCAAAAAGTTAATTTGCCCTTCTTTAATTAAATCACCAGGATGTCTATCATCTGTAGCAAAGAGAAAACGATTAAAATTCCTATCATTAACCGCAGGAAGTAGTTGTTTTAAATCTCTGGTTACAGAACCTTCCCTGATCATAATATACATGCCTTTTCTTAATTTTTCTAAAGCTTCTTTGGCTGTTGTACATTCATGATCAGCTTTTATTTTACCCTGTAAGTAGGCATTTAAATCTTTACCCTTTACTCCAGGAGCATGGCCATCAATAAATTTATTTGAAAAAAGATCAAGTTTTTCCCAGAGTTTATTATCTCCATTGATCACTCCTGGATAATCCATAACTTCACCTAAACCAAATATCCCATCATAATCAATCATTTTTTCAAGTTCATTTGCATTTAGTACTGCTCCACCAGTTTCAAATTTACTGGATGGTACACAGGAAGGTAACATTAAGTTGAAATTCCAGGGCATTTTTAACCCCTTATTTAAAATATATTTTATCCCCCTTAATCCAGCAACATTAGCTATTTCGTGAGGATCAGCTACAATTGTAGTTGTACCTAAAGAAATAGCTTTTTTAGCAAATTCCTCAACAGGTACCATTGCACTTTCTAAATGGAGATGACCATCTACAAATGAAGGTGCCAGAATTTTTCCGTCCAGGTCAACTTCTTTTCTTCCCTGATAATCACCAATCCCTATTATTTTCCCAGAAGATATAGCCAAATTATCTTCATAAAGCTCTTCATTAAATACATCAAGAATTTTGCAGTTTTTTAATACTAATTCAGCAGGACTATCACCTCTTGCTTCTTTTAATAATTGAGAATTAATAATTATCACCTCCCTCTCCTTTAATTACTAATCTATCTTTTAATATGAAGAGCATCAAAATTACATCTTGTTACACATAAACCACAACCTGCACATTTTTCTTTATTTACAACTGCTATATTATCCTCATCAAGTTCTATTGCGTTATATACACAGCTTCTTACACATAGATTACAACCAGTACAGGCCTCTCTATCTACAGTTGGAGGAATTGTTTCAAAATTAGCTGTGTCAGGAGCCTCTTTTTGGGCCAGACCTCTTATATCTTCTAAATTATCATAGCCATGCTTATCCAAAAATTCTTCTATTTCCTTAGCAATTTTACCATAAACTTGAGGACCGTTTATTATAGCCTCTGTACAAACCTGTATCGCTTCTGCTCCGGCCATAATCATCTTCACAGCATCCTGACCATTTGAAATACCGCCTACTCCAATAACTGGAATATCAACAGTATTTACTGCCTGGAATACACAGCGTAAAGCAAGAGGAAAAATTGCTTCACCTGAAAGCCAACCAAAGCCATTATCACTACCCATTACAGGTTTACCTGTATTAATATCTATATCAAGAGTAGGACCAAATGAATTGATAAGAACAATTCCATCAGCTCCAGCATCTTCAGCTGCTTTAGCAAAAGTAGGTATATCAATCTGAGGACTTAGTTTTACCAGAACTGGAATATCCACAACAGATTTTGCAGCTTTTACACTCTCAATGACAGGAGTAGGGTCATCTCCTAAATAATGAGTTGATAATTCAAGAGCATCTGCATACTTTTCAACTTTTTGGGCTAATTCTTTGATTTCATCTTTCTTATAACCAAGTCCAACAATAATTGGTAGATCTGTTTTTACAATCTCAGGATACTCTTCTTCCAGCCATTTTTCTGGTGACATTTCAGACCAGAGTTCACTATTCATAAAACCACTTTTGGTTTCTGCCATATTTGGACGAGGTACTTCAGCAGCTTTTACAGAAATTGTCTTGGTTACAATTGCCCCAGCACCTCCATCTCTGGCAGCAAAGGCCATTTCACTATCTTTTACAGTTGGACCTGCAGCGGGCATAACTGGATTATCAAATTCCATATCAAATAATTTTACACTTACATCAGCCATGATTATTACCTCCCATAAATTAGTTAATAATCTATCATCCATGTCTACAAAATGAAAATGACTATTCTTCTAAAGCTTTAAGTATTTTTTCTGGTGTAATTGGTAAATCTGTAATTCTAACTCCTATTGCATCATAAATTGCATTGGCAATACCTGGATTAGCAGCCATAGCAACTGGCTCACCTATACCTTTTGCACCATAGGGACCTTCAGCATCTGAATTTTCTATTAATCTTGATTCAAAATCAGGCACATCCATGGCAGTAGGAACAACATAACCGGTCATATTAGGATTTAAGGTAATACCATCTTTTATAACCTGTTCTTCCATTAAAGCCATTCCAATACCCTGAGTTGTACCACCTTCAATTTGTCCTTCTACATTTTTAGGATTAATAGCTTTTCCAACATCAAGAGCAGTTTTTACATCTAAAACATCCACCAAACCAGTATCTGTGTCAACTTCAACCTCATAAATTTGGGTCATAAAAGTATATGCTACATAGGTTTTTGGACTCTGTCCATTTTCATCATAGTCATATGTTTCCGGATAAAAAGTTCCTTCACCTTTTAATTCTTCTCCTTTTTCCTGAACTCTATATGCAATTTCCCTAAAACTTAATTTTTTATCTTCTTCCCCCACTGGATAAGCATAGCCTTCTTTAACTGTCATTTCAGGATAATTAGTACCAAATTCTTTACTTGCAAAAAAGTATATTTTTCCTAAAAGATCCTGAGCAGCATTTTTTACAGCATTACCTGTAAAATAGGTCTGTCTGGTTGCAGAAGTAGAACCTGAATTTTTTGTAGTATGGGTATCTCCTTCTACTATACTAAATTGGGAAGTATTAGTATTAAGAACCTCAGCTGCAATTTGGGTAACTACAGTTTCTACTCCCTGACCGACATCAGCAGCAGCTGTTCTAATTAAAAGTTGTCCATCATCTTTTATTTCAATTGAAGCTTCAGAATAGTCAGGAAAGCCTTCTCCATAACCAAAACCAAACATTATTGTTGCTAAACCTCTACCTTTTTTCTTCATTTTTGACCCTCCTTATCTTCCATCATATCTTTTGCTTCTTCAAGGGTCTCTTTAACATTAACAGTTCTATTTAAAACCTGACCGGTTGGAGTTTCTGAACCTCTCTCAAAAGCATTATTATAACGTAATTCTAAGGGATCAATTCCTAATTTGTGAGCAATTATATCCATCTGTGAATCATAAGCAAATGCCATCTGTAAAGCTCCAAAACCTCTCATTGCTCCTCCATAAGTATTATTTGTATAAATTGTATAAGAATTTCCTCTTACATTTTTAACCTCATAAGGACCGGTACAATGAAATAATCCTTTGTGAATAACAGCTGGACCACTTGAAGCATAAGCCCCGGTATCTCCAATAACTTCAACTTCTACAGCAGTTAATTTTCCATTATTTTTCACTCCTGTTTTCATTTTGATAATTATTGGATGTCTTTTTGACTGGGTTATCATAGATTCCTCTCTGGAATATGCCATTTTAACCGGTCTTCCTGTTTCTAAAGTAGCTAAAGCAAGATGAATATGAACTGAAATATCTTCTTTTTTTCCAAAAGCTCCTCCTATTGCCGGTTGAATAATTCTTATTTTATCTTTATCAACTCCCAGGGATTGGGCAATATCAGCCTGACTGTCATGAATCCACTGGGAAGCAACCCAGATTTTTATCTGATCAACAGTTGGATCATAATAGGCAACTCCAGATTCATTTTGTAGTGGTAGCTGATCAATATGTTGAGTTGTATATTCATTTTCTTCTATTAAATCTGCATTAGCAAAACCTTTATCAACATCACCTTTTTCTAAATGATGACTGGTTAGAATATTTTTATCAAGATTATTATTATCTAATATATTATCTCCTTTGTGAATTGATGGAGCATCATCTTCCATAGCTCTTATTGGATCAGAAATAATTTCTAGCTCTTCAACTTCTGCTTCAATCAGAGAAACTCCTTTTCTGGCCGCTTCTCTAGTCTCAGCTACTACTATAGCTAAAGCATCACCCATATATCTCATTTTTTCATCTATACCAATCAGCACAGGTTGATCTTTTATGATTAAACCAAAATCATTTAAATCTGGATAGTCTTCAGCAGTAATAACAGTAACAACCTCAGGTAATGCCTCTGCTTTACTTATATCTAATTCTTTCAAATAAGCATGGGGATGAGTTGCTCTTTTTACTCTTGCATAAAGCATATCATCAAAATATATATCATTTGGATAAACAGCTTCCCCGGTAGTTTTTGCTTCAGCATCAACTTTTATAACATCATGTCCAACATAATCATGAGGATTTTTAAGCATTATTTTCACTCCCTTCACTCTGAAGCTTTTTTGCTGACATTTTTACAGCATCAAATATTTTTGCATATCCGGTACAGCGACAAATATTGCCTGATAAACCTCTTTTAATTTCTTCAGAAGAAGGATCTGGATTTTTATCAAGTAAATTTTTAGTTGCCATTATCATACCCGGTGTACAAAATCCACATTGTACTGCTCCAGCTTCAATAAATGATTTCTGAATCTGATGAAGGTCATTCCCTTTTTTAACCCCTTCAACTGTTATGATTTCTGAACCATCAGCCTGAGCTGCCAGGATTAAACAGGAAGCAACAAGTTTTCCATCCATAATTACACTACAGGCTCCACATTCTCCCTGACCACATCCTTCTTTGGCTCCAGTAAGGCCCAGATCATCACGAAGTAAATCAAGTAATCTCATAGAAGGGGTTACTGTTTCGGTTCTTTTTTCACCATTGACTGTAAACTTAATTTTATATTCCATTTACTAACACCCCTCTACTTTTTCTTTTATATCTTTAAAGGCACTTAAAGTTATATTAAAAGCTACATCACTTCGATATTTAGCAGTACCTCGTATATCATCAATTGGAGAAATTTCATTTTCAACAATCTCTGCAATTTTTTCATAATCAAGCTTACTAAAATCTTTTCCTATTATTTCTTTTCCAACTTTATCAATTTTAAGAGGAGTAGGTGCTACAGCTCCCATCGCCAAAGATGCATCTTCAATCTTTTGACAGTCATCATCTAATTGGATTCTAACTGCAAGAGTTAAACTTGAAATAACAAGTGCTTTTCTTTTACCAATTTTAATCCACTTATCAAAATTATTTTTATTTAGAGGAATAATTATTTTGCTTAAAATTTCATCTTTTTTTAATTCATTTTTCTTGACACCTGTAAAAAAGTCATTTGCTGATATTTTTCTCTGACCTTTTTTTGACTTTAAAATAAACTCTGCATTATAGATAAGTAATACAGGTAAAAGATCGCCAGCAGGTGATGAAGTAACAATATTTCCTCCTATTGTTCCTCTATTTCTAATTTGTGGTGAACCAACATCCAACGCAGCATCTTTTAAAGCAGGTACATTTTCTTTAATTAGATTTGAATTTAATAATTGAGTATAAGTAACTCCAGCTCCAATTTCAAGTTTTCCATCTTTTTTATTAATTTCTTTTAATTCCTTTATTTTATCAATTGCCAGCCAATTATTTACTTCATATAATTCTTCGAATTTCTCTACCATAATATCAGTTCCACCGGCAATAATTCGATAATCATCATTATCAGCCATAACTTCTAAAGCTTCATTTATAGTTTTAGGAGCATAAAACTGATTAGAATCTTTGCCAGAAGTCTTCTGCCTGTTTTCTAATTCTGGGGAGTAATCTTTTTTCATCTAGTACTTGCACCTCCTGATTTTTCATTAGAATATTTCCATTAACTATAGTACTATCAACAATACCACCTTTAAATCCCATTAACATATGACCAAAAATATTTTGCTTGTTAATAGGAGTTGGGGAATTGTAATCAAGAACAATTATATCTGCTAAATTTCCTTTTTTAATAGCTCCCAGGTTTCCTTTAAAATAATCTGAGGCAATATTTTGATTATTTTGAATAGCCATCTTCTTTACTAATTCTCCACCAACTGATGGATTCCCTCTTTCATGGGTTTGTAATAGATTGGCAACACTTAAACTTTCAAACATATCAGTTGTATAACCATCTGTTCCCAGTCCAACTCGTACTGCTTTTTGAGAAGCATCATTAACTTGGGCTGTTCCAACTGCATTACTCATATTAGATTCAGGATTATGAATTAAATTAACTCCATTTTCTCGTAAAATTTCAGCTTCTCCTTTTTGGAGATGAACTCCATGGATAGCCAGACTATTTTCTCTCCACAAATTGTAATTATTCAATCTATCTACTACTCCCTTAAATCCCCTATCTTTACTATCTTTGACATCTGCATAACCTTCAGCACAATGAATATGAATAGGAACATCTAGATTCTCACTGAGGGCTGCTGTTTCAGTTAAAGTATCATCACTAAGAGTAAAAGAGGCATGTAAACCTATAGTTCCACTTAAGAGATTATCTTCAGAATCTAATTTTTTTAAAAATCTTTCATTTTCATTTAAAGCCTTTTCTGCCTTAATTTCACCATGTCTATCAGAAATTTCATAAGATAGATTAGCTCTGATTCCAGCTTTTTTAACAGCTTCAGCTATTAGATCAAGGCTACCATTTATATAACCATAACTTGCATGGTGGTCAAAAATAGTAGTTGTCCCTGCTTTTATACTACTTAAAAGTGCATAAATTGTACTATAATAAATATCTTCTTCATTTAAATTTTTATCCAGTCTCCACCATAATTTTTCTAATATATCTACAAAATTCTGGGGAGGTTGATCTGTTTTTAAATCCATGCCTCTGGCAAAAGTACTATAAAAATGCATATGAGTATTTACCAATCCAGGCATAACTATTTTACCATTAACATCAAATTCTTCTGTAGCTGGATATTTTTCTTTAAGATTTTCAGTATTTCCAACTTCTGCAATCTTATTATCTTTTATTAAAATGGCTCCATTTTCAATAATTTCTGAATTTTTATTAAAAGTTAAGATCTTACCATTTGTTAAAAGAAGCATAATGAACCTCCTTTAGCCATTAATCATCTTTTTAGAGATGCGATTGGCATTTTCTACTATTTTTCTTTCATCATAAGTAGTAAGTTTTCCATTTCTAACTACTATTTTTCCATTAACAATTGTATAGTCCACTATCTGAGTATCACCGGTATTAACAAGAGCTGAAACCGGATCAGAAAGACCACCTGCAAAGCCAAGACGTTTACTACTAACCATAAATAAATCAGCAGCTTTACCTTCTTCAATACTTCCTATTTCTGGTTGGTTTAACAGCTTACTACCTCCATTTGTCGCCATTCCCAGTACATCTTCAGCACTTATTGCCTTAATCCCAGAAGTTAAACGATGCATTAAAAAGGCAGCTTTCATTTCTAAAATCATATTGGAAGAATCATTACTTGCACTTCCATCTACACCTAAAGCCACCGGTACATCATTTTCTAACATATAAGGCACATTGGCAGCACCAGAGGCAAGTTTTTGATTGGAAACAGGGCAGTGAGCAACAGCAGTCTGAGTTTCTGCCATTCTATCCAGTTCAGCTTCATTTAAATGAACTCCATGAGCATACCAGACATCATCACCTATCCAACCCAGCTTTTCCATGTATTCTAAAGGTCTTAAACCAAAATTATCGATTGTAAATTGCTCTTCATCTTTTGTTTCAGCAACATGAGTATGACTCTGTACTCCATATTTTCTGGCAAGTTTTATGGATTCTTTCATATGCTCTTCAGTTACTGAAAATGGTGAACAGGGAGATAGAGATACTCTCTGCATGGCAAATGGAGAGTTATTATGATATTTTTTTATAACTCTCTCAGAATCTTTAAGTATTTTATCAGATTTTTGTACAACCTCATCAGGAGGTAAGCCTCCATCTTTTTCACTTAAAGACATACTTCCTCTTGTCCCATGAAATCTAATTCCAATTTCAGAAGTTGCTTCAAATTCTCTATCAATAAGATCATCAGGTTGTTCATCAGGAAAAACATAAAAGTGATCAGTGGTTGTTGTACAACCTGTTTTTAATAATTCAGCAGAAGCAAGTAAGGCACTATAATATACTGCTTCTTCAGTGAGATTGGCCCAGATTGGGTAAAGAGTCTTAAGCCAATCAAATAATTCTACATTCTGGACTTCAGCGATATTGCGAGTAAGAGTTTGATAGAAATGGTGATGAGTATTGATAAGCCCTGGGTAGAGAAAATATTCATCACCTCTTATAACTTCATCTAATTCTTTTATATTTTCCTTATTAATATTTTTATCTATTTTAGCAATTTTATTATCTTTAATAAGAAGATCATGATTTTTCAATCTTCTTTTTTTATCATCCATGGTAATAATTTCTTTTATATTTTTTATTAAAATAGAAGACATTTAATCAGCTCCTTTTTCCTCTTTATTCGGAGTTACAGCCTCGACAGCTTCTATTATTTGCTCATATCCTGTACATCTACATAAATTACCTTCTATAGCAGTTTTAATATCTTCACGATCAGGATCTGGATTTTCATTTAAAAGAGATTTTGCTGACATTAACATTCCTGGAGTACAAAAGCCACACTGTACAGCCTGATGATCAATAAAAGACTGTTGTAAAGGATCTAATTCACCATCTTTTTCTAAACCTTCTACAGTCATTACTTCACTTCCGTCAACCTGAGCAGTTAAAATCATACAGGAATGAACTGCTTTTCCATCAAGTAAAACTGTACAGGCTCCACATTCTCCTACACTACAACCTTCTTTTACTCCAGTTAGTCGTAATTGTTCTCTTAGAGTATCAAGGAGTCGTTCATCTGGAGCTACTTCTAATTCATAATTTTTTTCATTTACTGTAAGATTAACTGTAATATTTTTAACCATTAGCCTTTACCTCCTTTATAATACCTGTTAATGATTTTTTGAGCAAACTTCCTATAGCAGGTTTCTTATAAGGAGTTGACCAGCGCTCACCGGTAATTGACACCATCTCTTCTCCAATTTTTTCTCCTAAATTTTCATAATTAATATCATTTATAATTGCTCCTTCTAATTCTTTTTCAATTTCAGAAAAAGCCTGAGGAGATGGAGTTGCAGAACCTGGAACTATCCTTATATCTTCGAATTTATTTTCTTTATTAACTTTGCTAACAATTGCCATATTTAATCTTGCTATATCAACTGCTTTTCTTCTTTTTATTTTTTTGAAAATACTATAATATTTATCACTATATTTTGGTAAAATAACTTTAGTTAATATTTCATTTTTGTTGAGATCTGTACTGTAAGGACCAGTAATAAATTCAGGTAAACTTAAGCTTCTTGTTCCATTAACAGATTTTAAAACAACTTCTGCTTTTAAAGCAATTAGTGGTGATAAAAGATCTGCAGCAGGAGAAGCATTTACTACATTTCCTCCAACTGTACCTCTATTTCTAATTTGTGTTGAACCAATTGTTACTGCTCCCTGAGCCAGAACAGCACTATTTTTATTTATCAATTCACTTTTTACCAGTTCTGAATGAGTAACAAGTGCTCCAATTTCTATTTTATCTTCTTTTTCTTTAATTCCTTTCATTTCAGTTATATTGGAAATATCTAAAAGATAATCTACCTTATCATTATCAATATCATCTTTATGCATTTCCACTAAAAGGTCAGTACCACCTGCAATTAATTTAACCTTATTATATTTATCTAAATAATTAAGAGCTTCATCAATTTTTTTAGCCTGTAAAAATTCATATTCTAGCATTATTTATCCCCTCCTTTACTCAAATTACGACCAATAAGGACTCTTTCCAGATTAAGAGGGAGATCCCTTATTCTCCTATTTAAAGCCTGTGCTGTTGCATTTGCAATAGCAGCACTACCAAGTTCTAAGGTAGGTTCACCTATTGATTTGGCACCATAGGGACCATTAGGATCTGGATTTTCTACAATTATTGGTTCAATATTCGGCATATCTTTAGCTGTAGGAATTAGATATTTATCAAAATTATCTGTTTTAATATATCCTTTTTCAGTTTGCAAATCTTCCATAATAGCATGGCCCATTCCCATCACAACTCCACCATATATCTGGCCTTTAACATTAGCTGGATTTATTGCTTTACCTACATCATGAGCTGCAGCCATATTTAATACTTCAAGTTCTCCAGTTCCAGTATCTACTTCAACTTCTGCAATTTGGCAGCCATAGACATAAGTAAAATATGGTCTTCCCTGTCCAGTTTCTTCATCCCAGGATATATCTGGAGTTTGATACCAGCCATATGCAGAAAGAAATACTCCCTGACTATAAGCTGTATTTATTATGTCAGCAAAAGAAACTAATTTTTTGCCTTCTTTGGTATATACATAATTGTCTCTCAATTCAAGATTATCTATTTCCTTTTCATAATTATCTGCTGCCACTTCCTTTATTACTGTTTTTAACTTTGAAGCAGCATCTTTAACTGCATTTCCTCCAACAAGTGTTCCTCGGGAAGCTACTGTAGAACCACTTTCTGGAGCAACTGATGTATCAGATTCCATGAAATTTATTTTATCAAGACTTATCCCCAATTCTTCTGCAGCAATTTGAGAATAAACTGTTTTTAATCCCTGACCATTTTCTGATAAACCTCCATAAATTATTAAACTACCATCTTTTTGAATAGATACTATAGCACCAGCAGCATCTACACCTTCTGCTCCAAGACTTACACCGCGATAACTGATGGCCATTCCTATTCCACGTTTTTTGTCTCCTTTTTGTTCTTTACTATATTCTTCTAATTTTTCCTTATAATCTATTGCATTCATTGCCTTTGTCATAACTTCATCAAGACTTACTTCGTGATCATCTAATTTTTGGCCACTTGCTGTTTTAGAATCATTATGGTACATATTTTTTTGTCTTAATTCATGAGGCTTCATATCAAGCTCTTCAGCCAATTCCTCCATTAATTGTTCCTGAGCAAAAATTGTTGGAGGTGAACCATAACCTCTCATTGCACCTGTATAAACATTGTTTGTATAAAAACCATAAGTATCAGTTTTAACATGAGGAACTTCATAGGGACCGGTGGCCTGAACTACTGATCTCCAGGTTACAAAAGGAGTCTGACAGGCATAAGCACCACTATCAGCCACAGCTTCTATTTCCATCGCTACTAAATCTCCATTTTCTTTTGCTCCAACTTTATATTTCAAATAATAGGGATGTCTTTTGTAACTTTCTTTTATTGATTCTTC
>DATFIM010000034.1 GCA_035270125.1 Halanaerobiales bacterium
TTTTCAGTAATTGCAATTTGGTTATCATTAGAACATGAAGTCAAAAATACCAACATTAAAAGAAAACAACTTCCCAAAAACAAATATTTTTTTAGTTTTTGCATATTATCACTCCTATTATATTTTTATTTAAATAATTTATAATAATTTAACATTCTGTATTATTATAAATTGTAATACTAATATATTCTCTATAAGTTAAATTTATCCTTTTAAATTTAACTATTTAAATAAAAAAAGAACCCAATCTAAAAAAGATCAGGTTCTTTTAAGTAAATATGTAATTATAGTATTTATTTTTAATATATGATTAAAACTCGCCTTTGTGATATTTCTCTTCTAAAGCATCAGAAACACATTCAGGCACCAAACTGCTTACATCTCCATTAAATTGAGCTACTTCCTTAACTACACTGGAGCTTAAAAATGCATATTTAGCATCAGTCATAAAAAAAACAGTTTCTATATCTCCATCCAACTCTCTATTCATTGAAGCCATTTGAAATTCTCCTTCAAAATCTGAAACAGCTCTTAAACCACGTAAAATGGCAGAAGCATTCTTGGATTTAACATACTGCATTGTTAAACCAGAAAAACTATCAACTTTAACCCCTTTAATATCAGCAGTGCTTTTTTCTAGTAATTCTACTCTTTCATCCATCGTAAATAAAGGATCTTTTGAAGGATTTCTAAAAACTGATACTATTATTTCATCAAAAACATTTGAAGCTCTTTCGATAATATTCAAATGACCATTAGTAATTGGATCAAAACTACCGGGGTAAACAATTCGTGGTAACATCTCAAATTTCCTCCCTGTTTTCGAAAAAAGTAAGTTTTGTATCACCATACTTTTTATCTTTGATTTTTAATAAATTATATTGCTTTGTTAAATTTTCTTTTTTGCTATGTTCTAAAACAATTATTCCTTTTTCATTTAGAATATTATTTCTTTTAATCTTACTTAATAATTTTTCCCCAAATTCTTTTTTATAAGGAGGATCCATTAATATAATATTAAATTTTTCATTTGTTGATTCTAAAAAATTAAAAACATCATCCTGAATAACTGTTACTTTGTCTTGAAAATTACATAAATCAATATTTTCTTTTATTACTTTGACATTTTTTCTGCTTCTTTCTACAAGGACTGCGTTAGATGCTCCTCTACTAACTGCTTCTAATCCTAATCCTCCAAATCCAGCAAAAAGATCCAGAACATTTGCATTCTGCAAATAGGGTATCAGCATACTAAACATTGCTTCTTTTACTCTATCTAATGTTGGTCTGGTATTTGAATTGTTTATACTTTTTAATTTTATACTTCCAGCTTTACCAGCAATAATACGCATATATAGATATCCTCCAGAATTTATAATTTTAATTCTAATTCTTTAATTCTCTTTTTCAATTTAGGATATTTTTTAGGCCAATTATCCATTTCAATTAAATTTTGAGCTTCATCACGGGCCAAATTTAATATCTTCTGATCTTTAATTAAACTGGCTACTTTAAAATCAGGTATACCATGTTGTTTACTACCAAAAAATTCTCCAGGTCCTCTTATTTCAAGATCTTTTTCTGCTATTTTAAAACCATCTTCAGTAGCTGTCATTACTTTAAGTCTTTCATAAGCATCAGAAGTATTTGGATCAGAAATAAGAATACAGTAAGATTGGTGTTCTCCTCTACCAACTCTTCCTCTTAATTGATGTAATTGAGCAAGCCCAAATCTTTCTGAATTTTCAATTACCATCATAGAAGCATTAGGAACATCAACACCAACTTCTATAACGGTAGTTGATACTAATACATCTATTTTACCTTTATGATAATTATCCATAATATCATTTTTTTCTTCTTTTTTTATCTGACTGTGTAATAATTCTACATCAAAATCTTGAAAATATGTTTTATCCAATTTTTCTTTAATTTCAGTTGCAGATACTGCTTCAATTTCAGCTGAAGGTTCAATCAAGGGACAAACTATATAAGCCTGCCTTCCTTTATTTAATTCTTCCTTAACAAAATTATAAACTTCATCTTTATCTGTACTTTTTCTCCAAAAAGTCTTCACTTCTTTTCTACCAGGTGGCATTTCATCTATTACAGATACATCCAGATCACCATAGATAGTTAAAGCAAGTGATCTTGGAATTGGAGTAGCTGTCATTACAAGCAAATCAGGATTTTTACCTTTTTCTTTCATTTTATATCTTTGCTCTACTCCAAAACGATGCTGTTCATCTATGACAATTAAACTTAGTTTACTATATTCAATATCTTCCTGAAATAAAGCATGAGTACCAACTATTATATCAGCTTTATTTTCTTTTATCTTTTTTAATTTTTCTTCTCTTTCTTTTTTATTTAATCCACCACTTAAAAGCAAAATACCTAAATCATATTTTTCAAAAATTTCTTCCAAACGAAAATAATGCTGTTCAGCTAAAATTTCTGTAGGAGCCATAAAAACTCCCTGATATCCACTGCTTACTGCTTCAATTAATGAAAGAGCAGCAATTATTGTTTTCCCGGATCCTACATCTCCCTGTAAAAGCCTCTGCATAGGTTTTTTTGAATCCATGTTGTTTTTAATTTCCTGCCAGACTCTTTTTTGAGCTCCAGTTAATTCAAAAGAAAGGGAATTTAAAAAATCATTAATTTTATTATTATCTCCATCATGAACAATACCTTTTTTAGAAATCATTCCCTTTTTTTGTTCTAATATTTGAAGTTGTAAAAAGAAAAATTCTTCAAAAGCCAATCGTTTATAAGCCTGAATATAATGACCTCTACTTTCAGGAAAATGAAGTCCCCATAGACTTTTTTCCAGATCAATATAATTATATTTTTCTTTAATATAATCAGGAAGAGGATCTTCAAGATGAACTGCATAGTCATATAAACCATAGTAGAGTATCTTTCTCATCCTACGCTGAGATAAACCTTTAGTTAAATGATAAAAAGGAACAACCCTGCCTGTATGAATTTGAATATCTTTATCTGCTTTTTCATAGACAGGATTAGTAATTTCCTTTTTTTTATATTTTCTCCAGCTTTCTTCATCTATTTCTCCACTAATATAATAAGTTTTACCTTTGGAAAAGGTGTTTTTCAGATAATCCTGATTAAACCAAATAGCAGATAGTTCACCACTACCATCAGAAAAAAATATTTTTAATATATTTAAACCTTTTCTAACATTAATAAGCTTTACCCTTTCTACAACAGCTTTAATTGTAACACTTTCCCCAACTTTAGCTTCTGAAATATTAACTATTTCTGATCTATCTATATAATCTCTTGGAAAGAAATATAATAGATTTCTAACAGTTGAAATATCAAGTTTTGCTAAAAGTTCAGCTCCTTTAGGACCTACACCTTTGACAAACTGAACACTATTGGGGATTTTTCTGTTCATTAAAATTAATTCTCCTTTATTCTAGAGAAATAATATAAGGGTAAAGTGGCTGTCCGCCATTATATATTTCTATTTCATCTAAATTGAATTTTTCTTTCAATTGATTTTTTAAATCTTCAGCTTCTTCTTCAGTAACATCCTCACCATAATAAATAGTTATTAAATCTTCATCATCTAATTTTTTTTCAAATAATTTTAAGACAACTTCTTCATAGTTTTCACCATGAACCTCTATTTCACCATCTAAAATGCCTATTATATCGCCCTCTTTTATTTTAAAACCTTTTAACTGAGAATCTTTAACAGCAGTTGTTATTTCAGCTGTCTTGACATAATCAGTTTCACCTTCCATTGCTTCTTTTAAATCACTAAGCTCAGCCTGATCATTAAATACTAATAAGGACGAGATCGCCTCAGGTATTGATTTAGTTTCAATTACAGCTAATTCTTTATCTGTAAGATGCATTGATTGTTTAGCAGCAGAAATTATATTTTTATTATTTGGAAGAATAATTATTTTATCTACATCAAGTTGCTTAATAGCTTCTACAAAATCATTAGTACTGGGATTCATGGATTGACCACCACTAATTATTATGTCTACACCAAGATCTTTCATAATATTTTTCATTCCATTACCTTTTGCAACTGAGATTATACCTATATCTTTATCAACTTTAGTTAGCTTTTTTTCTTCACTAACTTTTGTTTCACTGGTTTTATTTTCATTAAGATTTTTAGCTACTTCTGCTGATTCTTTATGCTCTTTTTGTCTTTCCATATTATCAATACTAATATCACCTATATCTCCAAAATTTAGTGCATATTCCAGTATTCTTCCAGGATTATTGCTATGAATATGAATTTTAATAATATTACCAGAACCTACTACCATTAGAGAATCTCCATATTCCTGAAGTTCTTCTCTTATTTTTTCAATATTAATAGTATCAACTTCTTCTTTAGTATATATTAAAGTTTGTGTACAATAAGTGTATTCTAATTTTTCAGTACTAACTTCTTTTTCCTCAGTTTCTACAACTTCTAATTCAGTTTCATGAGAAAAACTCAAATCACCTTTTAATTCTTTATAAACTGCTTTAAGAATAGTTACAAAACCTACTCCACCTGCATCAACAACACCTGCTTCTTTTAATTTAGGTAATTGTTCCGGAGTTTTTTCTAAAGCTTTTTCAGCAGCCTCATAAGTATTTTCTAATATTCCAAGTATATCATAACCATCTTCATAAGATGATTGAGCTTCTTCACCTGCTTTACGAGATACAGTTAAAATAGTACCTTCAACAGGTTTTAATACACCCTGATAGGCAATTTTGGAGGCATTCTCAATTCCAGCTGCTAAATTTTTGGTATTTAAATTTTTAACTCTTTCATTTGCCTGTGAAAAACCTCTAAGAAGTTGAGATAATATAACTCCTGAATTACCTCTAGCTCCCATTAATGCTCCCTGAGCAAGAGCAGAAGTTATTTCATCAACACGATCAGAATTTAAATTTTTAACTTCTTCTATAGCTTCTTTATAAGTCAAATACATATTAGTTCCAGTATCACCATCTGGTACTGGAAAGACATTAAGCGAATCAATATAAGATTGATTTTTCTTTAATAGTTTTAATGATGAGTAAAGCATTTTTTTAAACTCTTTACCATCTATGCGATTTGCCGGTTCATAAGTTTCTTTATTTATCGACATCTCCAACCCTCACTCCCTGAATATTTATATTAATTTCTTCTACATGAATTCCTACATTTTCTTCTATAACATATTTTACTCTATTCATTACATTATGAGCTACTTCCTGAATATTAGTTCCATATTCTACAATAATATTTAATTCAAGTTTTACTTTATCATCATCAATATCTACTTCAATACCTTTACTAATATTTTCCCATCCTAATAAATCAGCAATACCATCCTGCATATTATGAGAAGACATGCCAACAAGGCCATAACATTCCATAGCAGCCAAACCAGAAACAGTTTCTATTACTTCCTGGGAAATAATTACTCGACCAAATTCATTACTCCATTCTTTTTCCATAATACCACTCCTTAAATTTATTTTATTCAATAATCTTAAATTCAGTTTTAATAATACTTTAACAATATATTAATAATCAGCTTTTTACACTGTTGTCTTTATAAATCTTTTTCATACATAATAATTTTACTATATAATATCTTATCATGCAAATTTATATATTAATACCTTCAAATTACTTGCCAGATGTAAGGTTTTTATGTTAAAATAACATTTAGGAATTAAATGTTATAGTTTAATGTTTTAAATAAGGAGGTGCTTTAAATGTCTAGAGTATGTGACGTTTGTGGAAAAGGATCCAATAATGGTAATAGAGTAAGAAGAAGAGGTAAAGCCAAGAAAAAAGGTGGAGTAGGTAGAAATGTAACAAATGTTTCTCAAAATACACAAAAACCTAATCTCACTAAAGTAAAAGCTATGGTAAATGGATCACCAAAAAGAATTAAAGTCTGTACAGAATGTCTCAAAGCTGGCAGAGTTGATAGAGTTTATTAATTTTTATTTGATCAGATAAAAATTCTTGATATTACTTTTTTTCTGTAAATTAAAGGTTTACTCCTGGGCCAGGAGTAAACCTTTTTTCTTTTTTTATGATAAAAGCTTATATAAATGATTTTTAATCTCTTCTTCTGTCTTTACTATTCTTGCAACTCCAGTTTCTTGTGCAGTTTTCGCTACCGAAACCGCTACCTGTTTAACTACTCTTTTATCAAAAGGATCCGGAATTATTCTATCTTCTTTTACCTCGGTAATTATTTTAGCTATTGCTTCAGCTGCTGCTAATTTCATTTCATTATTTATTTCTTTAGCTCTAACATCCAAGGCACCTCGAAATACCCCGGGAAAAGCAAGAACATTATTAATTTGATTCGGATAATCAGATCGACCTGTTGCAACCACTCTAGCCCCAGCTTTTTTAGCAATATGAGGGTTTATTTCTGGATCAGGATTTGCGAGAGCAAAGACAATGGCATCCTTATTCATCTTTTTTACCATATTTTCACTTAAGACGTTTCCAACTGATAAACCTATAAAAATATCTTTATTTTTTATAACTTCTTTTAACTTAGCTTCTGTATTATGTTTATTGGTGATTTTAGCTAAATTTTTTTCAGCTTCAGTTTTATTTTCTATTCTATTCTCATATAAAGTTCCATGTTCATCACAAACAATAATATTTTCTTTTTTTACACCCGCTTTAATTAAAATTTTAATTACTGCAGTTGCAGCTGCTCCAGCTCCATTGACTACTATTTTAGAATCTTCCAATTTTTTATTAACAACTTTTAAAGCATTAATAAGACCTGCTAAAATAACAATTGCAGTACCATGTTGATCATCATGAAATATAGCCATATTAGTTTCTTTTTTTAGTCTTTCTTCTATTTTAAAACATTTAGGAGCTGATATATCTTCCAGATTAATACCGGCAAAGGTTGGTTCAAGTAATTTAACAAAATTAACAATATCATCAACTTTTTTTGATCCTACACAAAGTGGAAAAGCATCAATTCCTGCAAATTTTTTAAATAATACTGCTTTTCCCTCCATAACAGGAAGAGCAGCCTCAGGACCAATATCTCCCAAACCAAGTACAGCTGTTCCTGAAGATACAACTGCTACTAAATTTCCTTTTGCAGTATATTCATATACCTTTTCTGAATTCTTTTCTATTTCTCGACAGGGTTCAGCTACTCCCGGTGTATAAGCTAAACTTAAATCTTCCTTATTATTTAAATTCACTTTACTTTCAACACTAATCTTTCCTCTGTTTTTTTTATGTAATTCTAAAGCTTTATCATCAATCGACATTTTATCACTCCTGCTCATATATATCATTCCCATAAATATCATTTATTACTATTAATGGCATGTCTACAACTTCCAGTTTTCTTATAGCTTCTGCTCCAAGTTCAGGATATGCTACAATTTCTGAACTCTTAATACATTTGGCCAACAAAGCCCCTGCTCCACCTACAGCACCAAGATAAATACTTTTATTTTTTATCATTGATTTTTTCACTTTTTTAGACCTCTGTCCTTTTCCAATTACTGCTTTTAAACCTTTTTTAAATAATTGAGGTGTATAGGGATCCATTCTATAACTTGTAGTCGGGCCCGCAGCCCCTATAACTTCTCCCGGTTTGGCCGGAGCAGGACCTACATAATAAATCACCTGACCTTCCAAAGGAATCGGTAATTCTTTTTTTTGATTAATTAACTCTATTAATTTTGCATGAGCAGCATCACGAGCTGTATATATGATCCCCGATAATTTTACTTTATCACCAGATTTTAAAGATTCAATATCTTTTTGAGTTAATGGAGTTTTTAATTTCAAAATTTCTCCCTCCTAAATAATTATTTCTTTATGACGATTTGCATGGCAATTAATATTTACAGCAACAGGTAAGGAAGCAATATGACAGGGAAATTTTTCGATTTTTACAGCTAAAGCTGTTGTTTTTCCACCAAATCCCTGAGGACCAATTCCCAATTCATTTATTTCAGTTAATAGTTCTTTTTCAAGGTTTGCAATATGTTTATCTGGATGACTGTCATTTATATCTCTAATAAGTGCCTTTTTGGCCAAATAAGCAACTTTTTCAAAAGTGCCTCCTATGCCAACTCCAACTATAATTGGAGGACAGGGATTAGCTCCAGCCTCTTTAATAGTTTTTATCACAAATTTTTTTATTCCTTCTACTCCATCAGCAGGTTTTAACATTTTGATTTTACTCATATTTTCACTTCCTCCACCTTTAGGAGCAAATGTGATTTTCAATTTATCTCCTGAAACGAATTTAGTGTGAATTACAGCTGGAGTATTATCATTGGTATTTATTCTTTTTATAGGATCTTCGACTATAGATTTTCTTAAATATCCTTCTTTATATCCTCTGCGAATCCCTTCATTTACTGCTTTATATATATCTCCCTTAATATGTACATCATTCCCAATCTCTAAAAAAACAACTCCAAAACCAGTATCCTGACATATTGGAATTTGATCATCAGAAGCTATTTCAGCATTTTCAATTAATTGTGAAAGTATTTCCTTTGCCAGGTCAGAATCTTCGTTTTCGCGAGCAATTTTAAATGAATTAATCATCTCTGAATTCAAATTATAATTTGCATCTTTGGCCATTTCACATATTTTTTCACTGATTGTTTTAGCTTCTATTGTTCTCATAAACTTTCCTCCTATTAATTTAAATAGAAAAACCTCCTGTCCAAAAAATAAATAATTTAACAGGAGGAATGCATATTTTTATTTAAAATATATAATAAATTACCTTTTCCATGAGATATTTTTACTTTTTTATTTGTTATTAAATTACTTATACCGCGACTTTTGCTTCTTTTTAAATTATAAGAACTGAGATTATATTTACATCCTGAAATATTTACATCTTCTACTTCGCTGTCTATTGGAATAAGTGATAAGCCCCAATCAATTTTATTTTTAATAATTTTTTCTTTATTTACTAATCCTATCTCTTTTTCGCCTTCTTTTATAATAGCATTAATTCCATTTTCCTGAGCATATTCCAATAAAAAAACATTTGCTAGTTGCTGATCACATCTTCCTCCTAAAGCAAAAGTTAAAATTATTTTATCATAATTATTATTTATACAATAATTTACCGCTAATTCACCATCAGTTTCGTTTTTATCACTTGAATATTTTTTTATTTTTATATTGTTTTTTTTGAAATCAGCAAGGGTTGATTGATTTAAGGAATCAAGGTCACCAATAATTAAATCTGGTTTTATATTTAATTTTTTTAAAAGAAGAGCTCCCCCATCAGCAGCAATATAACTGCCTTCAATTTCATTAAACATTCTCTTATAATCTGCAGGCTCAGTATCAAATTCTCCATTTAAAGCAATAATTGCAATTTCAGACATTTAATTCAACTCCATATTATGTTAATCAATCTTTTTTTATTTCTTCTGGATTAACTTTATTACGAAATTTTTCTATAGTACCGGCAGGATCGCTGGATTTGAAAATAGCAGACCCGGCCACAATTATTTCAGCACCTGATCTCACTACATCAATAATATTATTATCATTTATACCTCCATCAACTGCAATTTTTAGATCCAAACCTCTTTTTTCTATTACAGTTGCCAGTCTCTCAATTTTAACTAAAATTTGAGGTATAAAACTTTGACCGCCAAAACCTGGATTAACTGACATTATTAAAACCAAATCAAGTTCAGGTAATATGTATTCCAGATTATCAATTGGAGTAGCAGGATTTAAGGCTATACCTGCTTTACAACCTGTATCTTTTATCTGTTGAATCAAGCGATGAGTATGTTTACTGCTTTCTTCATGGATTGTGATTAAATCACTGCCTGCTTCAGCATAAATTTCAATATATTTTTCTGGATTATCTATCATTAAATGAGTATCAAATTTTAAATCACTATATTCTCTTAAATCACTTATTAATTTTGGCCCAAAAGTCAGATTGGGAACAAAATGACCATCCATAACATCCAAATGTAAATATTCAGCTTTTTCAATTTTTTTAACTTCTTCTCTTAGATTACTAAAATCTGATGCCAGTAAAGAAGGTGCAAATTCTACCATTTAACTCACTCCTTTTCTTTAATCTCATTATAAAATTTCTTATAAGATTCGTATCTTTTTTTAGATATTTCGCCATCTTTAACTGCTTTTTTGAGAGCACATCCTGGTTCATGGGTATGACTGCAGGTACTAAATTTGCATTTTGCTAAATATCCATTAAATTCTGGAAAAAGATATTTTAATTTTTCACTTTTTATTTTATTTATATCCAAAGAAGTAAATCCAGGTGTATCTGCTAACCAGCCACCTTTTTTCAAGGGAATTAATTCTACATGTCTTGTAGTTTGAACTCCTCTTTTCAGTTTTTTGCTTACCTCTCGGGTTTCCATATCCGCATTTTCAATTAAAGAATTAATTAATGTTGATTTGCCAACTCCAGAAGGGCCTGTGAGAACACTTACTTTATCTTTCAAAAAAGGATATAATTTTTCAATATTCTTTTCTTTTTTAGCTGAAATATAAACTATATTATAACCTGCCTCATTGTAGTCATTTAAATTTGGTAAATTTATATTTTCTTTTTTTGCCAGATCTATTTTATTTATTGCTATAACAATATCTAAATTAAATGCTTCCAATAAAACAAGAAATCTATCAAATAGTGTACGATCGAATTCAGGATGAGATAAAGCTAAAACTAATACTACCTGATCAACATTGGCAATTTTTGGTCGATGAAGTAAATTTTCACGAGGATAAACTTCCTCTATTATTTTATCTTTAAAGCCAACTTTATCTCCAGGATAAACCATTTTTTGAATTCTACCTCTAATTTTTGTTCTTATTATATTTCTATCTTCATCTCCTACAAAGAAGAATCCTCCAATTGTTTTTGTTATAATACCTTTTTGCATATTATATTTAACCACCTATCGTTTTACTATGTCGTAAGTTATCCCCAAAATATACTCTTACTTCAGTTTTGCCAACACTATTAATTGATTTAGATATATAATCTCCTGGAGTATGTTCTTGTTCATATACAATATCTTCACCATTTACATCATCCACAATTATTTTTACATTAACTTTGTCTGAACTTCTAACAGTAATATTAACATTGATAGAATGAGTTTCATTTTTAGCAGCATTAATTAATCCATTACTTACTATTAGATCAATTCTACTATTTTCAGGAATATTTTCTCCAGCCTGATATGACTGGGAAACTACTTGATTTTCTTTAAATCTTGCACTTGTCTCTCTTTCAATATTGCCTACTTTTAAACCATTTTTTTCTATTTTACTTTCAGCACTTGTTAAATCTGTTCCAATTAAATTCGGCATTTTAACTAAATTAGGTTCAATTCCTTTACTTACAACAAAGTCAATTTTATCATTAATTTCTATTTTTTCACCTGGTTTAGGAGTTTGTTCAATAATTGTATTTTCAGGTATCTCTTCATGATATACAAATTCTTTTTCTCCAATTTTTAAATCATTATTATCAAGAATAATTTCTGCTTCTCTTAAAGTTTCACCTGTTAAATCCGGTAGAGATACTTCAGCTTTTCCTTTACTAATTGTAACGCTTATTTCTCTTGTTTGTCTTATCATTTCTCCAGGTGGTGGGGTCTGTGAAATCACATTATTTTTCGGTATTTCAGGATGATAAACTTCTTCTACAGGTTCTTCTATATTTAATCCAACTTGAGCAGCAGATGATTCTGCCTGTTTATAGCTAAGACCTTCTAATTTAGGAACCTGAACAACCGGAACTTCCATATAACTATTATAAATAAAAAAGAATATAAGACCTAAAATAACTATTGCAGATATAGTAATACCAGTCCAAAAAATCCATTTTTTACTTTTAGAAAGATCATTATCTTTAGCTACTCTATGTTTTTTTGTATTATTTTTCATATTATTTTTAGTACTATTTCTATCATCATTTTCATTTTCTTTTATTTTTGATTTTTTTAGAATTTTTGTATCTCCTACATCAGATAAAACAATTGTAGAATCACTATCACTTTTATTTCTTAATTGCTGAAGTATAGATAATACTGCTTCATTCATCTCTTCAGCATTACTAAACCTTTTTTCAGGATCTTTAGATAATGCTTTCATTATTAAATTTTCCAGTTTGTCATTAATATTTGCATTTATTTCAGTTGGTTTAATAGGTTTTTCATTAATATGCTTTAATGCTACAGAAATTGGGCTATCTGCTTTAAATGGAACTTCTCCTGTAACCATCTCATAAAGAACTACCCCAACTGAATACAAATCAGAATGAGCCATTATCTCTCCACCTTTGGCCTGTTCTGGGGAAAAATAATTTGCGCTTCCCATAATAGTGTCTGTCATAGTTGTGGTAGCTGAAACTGCTTTTGCAATACCAAAATCAGTAACTTTAACTTTTTTATCAGGAGTTATTAAGATATTATGTGGTTTAATATCACAATGAATAATATCATTATTATGGGCAGTTCTTAAAGCTGATAAAATTTGATTTGTAATATCTAAAGCTTCAGTTAAAGCCAATTGACCTTTTTTTTCTATGATATCTTTCAGGTTTTCTCCAACAATATCTTCCATTACTAAATAATGAAGTTCTTCATCCTGGCCAATATCAAAAATACTTACTATATTTGAATGAGATAATCTGGCTACAGCTTTTGCCTCATGGTGGAATTTTTTAATAAAACTTTTATCAGAAACATGTTCTGATCTTAGCATTTTAATAGCAACTTTTCTATCAAGTATTAAATCTTCAGCTTCATAAACTATTGCCATTCCACCTTTACCCAATTTTTTTATAATTTTGTAACGATCATTAAGAACTTTTCCAATCATAACTTCACCTCATAATTATTTAATTATTCCAGTAATTAAAGTAATGTTATCACTACCACCATTCTCTAAAGCCTTTTTGCCGAGTTTTTGAGTAATTGTATTTAAATCAGAATGATTGGAGATTATTTCTGCAATATTTTCTTCTCTAATCATATCAGTTAAACCATCAGTACAAAATAATAATAAATCATTATCTTTCAAATTAATTTCATTGGTTTCAATATTTATATCCTTATCTATACCTAATGCTTGTGTAAGAATATGTTTTTGAGGATGATCAAATGCTTCATTGGGGTTTAATCGGCCACTTTCTATTAATTCATTAACTAATGAATCATCAGTAGTTATTTTTTTCAATTCATCTTCTCTAAATAAATAAATACGACTATCACCAATATGGCCAATATATATTTTATTATCATAAATTAAAGCTAAAGATAAAGTAGTACCCATACCTTTATACTCTGGATTATCTTCACCTTTTTTTATTATTTTTTTATTAATCATTTTGATCAAACTGTTAATTTCCTCTAATATATTTTCTTCTAAATTAAATTCATACTCTTTAATAAAATCTACAGCCATTTGGCTGGCTACATCTCCAGCTCGATGTCCTCCCATCCCATCAGCGACAACAATTACATGACAGGGATCTTTTCTCAATAAATAATTATCTTCATTATTTTTTCTTACATTACCTTTACTACTAAATGATTTAAACTCCATAATTTTCACCCTCTCGCTTTAGCTGCCCACAAGCAGCTTCTATTTCAACCCCTCTTTCCTGTCTTATAGTAGTATCAATATTACCATCAGTTAATATCTTTTTAAATTTTTCTATTTTCTCTAAAGATGGACGATATACATCTAATTCAGAAACAGGGTTTACAGGTATCAAATTAACATGACAGAGAATATCCGAAATTAACCTGCGTAACTGATAAGCATATTCAGGAGAATCATTTACATTATCCATCATTACATATTCAAAAGTTACTCGACGATTTGTTAATTCAATATATTCTTTTACAGAATCTATTAATGATTTTAGAGGATATTTATTATTTACCGGCATAATTTTTGATCTTAAACTATCATTAGGAGCATTTAGAGAAACAGCTAACCCAATTTGTTTATTTCTAACAGCTAACTCTTTAATACCGGGAACAACTCCAACTGTTGAAATAGTCATTTTTCTCATACCGATATTTAAAGTTGAATCTAAATTTAATAGATTAACAGAGTCTAATACATTATCTAAATTATTCATAGGTTCGCCCATACCCATAAAAACTACATTACTTATTGCTGGATCTAAAAAATCTTCATCACTTATATCTTTTTGAATTTGTAAAACTTGAGCTATAATTTCAGAAGTAGTTAAATTTCTTTTTAGGCCTTCCAAACCAGTTGCACAAAAACTACACCCCATATTACAACCCACTTGAGTTGATATACATACACTATGACGTCCTTTTTTATAATAAGGCAGATAAACACTTTCTATTGTTTCATCATCATTTAATTTCCATAAATATTTTATAGTTCCATCTTTTGCTTCTGACTTACCTAATAATTTGAGTTTTTCAATTTTAGCTAAATTTTCTAATTTTTCAATTAAGGGACCAGGAAGATTTTTCATGTTTTTCAAATTGAATATTCCATTTTTATAAATCCAATTAAAAACTTGCTCAGCTCTGAAAGATTTTATATTATTTTCTTTTAAATAGTCTTTAAATTTTTCCTGGTTCATAGCTAATAAATCAATTTTTTTACTCGAATTCGACATTATATCACTCCTGGTTAATATAGGGTATTTGTTCAGTTTCTACAAAAATTTTAACAGGTTGATTAAAAAAAGAACTATTTAGAGAACTATTTTCCGAAAAATATGACCTTTTTATTTCCATTTCTTGCACTTTAGAAGTAGTTGTGAATTTTTCCTGAACAATCTTACCAAGATAGGGTCCTATCAAATTTGCAATTACTATAGCTATTATCATATTTAAAATACTAAAATAACCTGAAGATAAAAGTAATACCAAAAAGATCACTGCAGAAAGAAAATTAGCCACAGTCATACTTGTTCCACATCTTTTATGAATTGCTAATTTATTTTTCCCTTTTCTCATTAAACTTAAACCTTTTCTGGCCGCTTCTTCAACATATACTGTATTATTAACTCCCATAATATAAAAACCATCTTCTTCTGCATAACCGGCCAGATTATTGTAACCATATTCTTTTTCCAGTATATTAATCGTTGCATGTTCTAATCCGTGATTTTTTTTGAGTTTTGGATTTGTTGCAATTTGGTATATTTGTTTTGGAACAGAAAATAAATTAAAAAATGAATCGATAGTAAATTTAAATGGTAGAAAAAACAACATGAAAATTGCTATCACAAATAGCGGTATTAGTAATACAGGAAAAAATAATCCAAATAATATTAATAATAAGAGTAAATACATTAATCTCTTCTCCCCATTCCAAATAACATAGCGATTCTTAATAAATTTGCGAATGCTACTAAAGTAGCTGCTACATAGGTAAATGCAGCTGCTCTTAAAACCTTTTTAGCTCCCTGTAATTCATTTGAATCTAAATAACTATTTTGATTTAATTGCTGGATAGCTCTATTACTTGCATTAAATTCTACAGGTAGAGTTACTATTTGAAAGAAAACAGCAGCTAAAAATACCACAAAACCAATCCCAATCATTATTTGTGACTGAAGAAAAAATCCAAAAATAGCAAGTGGTAATCCTGCCTGTGAACCTATATTAGCTGCAGGAACTAATTTAGCTCTAATAGATAAAGGTTTATAATTATCATAGTCCTGAATTGCATGACCTGCCTCATGAGCAGCAATACCAATCGCTGCTAAAGAATTACTTCCATAAACACCATCAGATAAATTTAAAACTTTTTCTTTTGGATCATAATGATCATTTAAATCTCCTTCAATTCTTTTTACCTGTACATCATTTATATTATTGTTTTTCAATAATTTTTGAGCAATATCAGCACCTGTAAATCCACTTTTGCTTTTTATATCACTATATTTATTATAGGCTGATTTTACCTTATATTGGGCGTAAATAGCAATTGCTACTGCCGGTAAAAGTATAAGCATTGTTGGATCAAAGAAAAAGGGCATATACATACTAGTTCAACCTCCTAAAGAAATTTTTTTCTTACTTGTATAGAGTTACCTCTTAAATAATTTTCAGTTTTCATTCGTTTTTTACCTGGTACCTGTAAAACATCTATTCTTATATAACCTTTTCCGGTTTGGACAATTATACCATCGTCAACATTAGATTTAATAATCTCTCCAATTTCTTTTTTATTAAAATCTTTTTCTATTATACTAACTTTCCAAATCTTTATTATTTTATCATCGAGTTTTGTATAAGCTCCTGGCCAGGGGTTAACTCCTCTAACCAGATCATAAATTTTTTGAGCATCTTTAGACCAATCTATTCTTCCTAAAGTTTTATCAATTTTAAATGCATATGAAGCTTTATTATGATCCTGTTCTTTTCTTGGAGCTTTACCTTTTTCAAGATCTATAAGTGTTTCTAATAACAAATCAGCACCTTGAGAAGCCAATTTATCATGTAAAACACCAACAGTGTCTTCATAATCTATATCAATTTCTTTTTGATAAATTATATCTCCCTTATCTAATTCTTCATCCATAAACATAGTAGTTACACCAGTTTTTTTATCTCCGTTGATAATTGCCTGATGGATAGGGCTCGAGCCTCTATATTTAGGTAAAAGAGAGGCATGCAAATTAATACAACCATAATCAGGGAAATTTAATATTTCTTTTTTTAATTTTTGACCAAAGGCCACAACTACTATTGCATCTGGGTTATAACTTTTTATTTTATTTATAAATTTATCTTTATTGACATCAGCAGCTGTAAGGACATTTAAATCATTTTTAAGAGCTTTTTTCTTAACAGGGGTTGGTTGACTTTTATGACCTCTACCTTTTTTACGATCTGGCTGAGAAATCACTGCTTTTATATTAATTTTATCACTATTATTTAGTCTTTCCAAACTATCTACTGCAAAATCAGGACTACCCATAAAAATTATATCCATTGCTGACACCTCTATTATTCATTAATTTCTTTTTCTAATTTTTCTTCATCTATTACCCTATCAGTAAAAAGATTTCCTTCTAAATGATCATATTCATGTTGTAATGCTCTTGCTAAAAGACCATCAGCTTCAATTTTTATTTTTTTTCCTTCTTTATTATAACCTTCCATAACTATCTCTTTTGCTCGAACTACAGCTCCGGTTTCATCTGGTATGCTAAGACATCCTTCTTCCATTATTGTTTGACCATTTTCTTCAATGATTTTTGGATTAATAACTTCTATTAAACCATTACCAATATCTACAATAAATAACCTTTGCAAAACTCCAACCTGAGGAGCGGCAAGTCCAATTCCATCAGCTTCATACATTGTATTACTCATATTTTCTATTAAATCTATAGTTTTTTGAGATATTTTTTCTACTTCTTTTGCTTTACTTCGTAAAACAGGATCTCCAATCTTACGAATATTCATTATTGCCATTTTAATTACCTCCTGTTCAAACTTTAATTACCTTCTTTTATTATAACATTGAAATAGGATCTACATCAATATTAAACTTAACACTTTTCAATTTATATGGTAAAAATTTTTCTTTTATTTCATCTAATATATGTTTTCTTTTATTATATTTTGAAAATTTTAATATTATTTGCCAGCGATATTTTCCTCTTAATTTTTCAATAGGAGCAGGAGAAGGACCTAATAGCTCCAAAATTTCACTTTGATAATTATCAAAAAAACTGCCTAAATCATTTGCTCCTCTTATAACTTTTTCATTTTTTTTACCTTCAATAATTATATTAATTAATTTAGAAAAAGGAGGATAATTCAATTGATTTCTTAACTTAATTTCTTTATTGTAAAATTTTTGATAATCATGTTTTCTGGCTGCTTGAATACTATAATGTCCTGGAGTGTAAGTTTGAACTATTACTTCTCCTTTAATATCACCTCTACCTGTTCTACCTGCAACCTGAGTTATTAATTGAAATGTTCTTTCAGCTGAACGAAAATCAGGTAAATTCAAAATAGTATCAGCAGTAATAACTCCAACTACAGAAATCCCTGGGTAATCATGTCCTTTAGTAATCATTTGGGTCCCAATTAAAATATCTGTTTTGTTTTTTTCCAATTTTTTTAATATTTTCCTATGTGCTCCTTTTTTGGTTGTTGTATCAATATCCATCCTATCTACTTCAGCTTCTGGAAAATATTTTTTTACTTCTTCTTCTAATTTTTCTGTACCTATCCCAAATTTTTTTATATATTCACTACCACACTCAGGACAAAATCGTGGAATTTCCTGTTGATAATCACAATAATGACATTTCAATAAATTTTCCTGGTTATGATAGGTCAGTGAAATATCACAGTTCTCACAGCGTAAAACATGTCCACATTCTCTACATAATGCAAAACTGGAATATCCTCTTCTATTCAAAAAGAGTAATATTTGTTCATTTCTTTTTAAAGCATCCTCTATATTGTTTTTTAATTTTTGACTAAAAATTGATAAATTTCCTTCTTTCATTTCATCTCTCATATCAATAATTTCAACTGGAGGCATATCTCTTTTATTAATTCTTTCTGGTAAGGATAAATATTTAAAATAATTTTTTTGTGCAAAATAATAACTTTTTAACGAAGGTGTAGCACTACCTAAAACAAGAGGTATACCAAGAATTTTAGCTCTTTTCACTCCTACTTCACGAGCATGATAATAGGGATAAGTTCCCTGTTTATAGGAATTTTCATGTTCTTCATCAATAATAATCATGCCCAAATTTTGAACAGGAGCAAATATGGCAGATCTCGCTCCAATAGCAATCTTTGCCTTCCCATTTTTTAATCTTAACCATTCATCATATCTCTCTCCAGGAGAAAGATTGCTGTGTAAAACAGCAATCTTATCTCCAAATCTACTATAAAATCTCCTTACCATAACAGGTGCCAGTGAAATTTCGGGAACCAAAATAATTGCTCCCTGATTTTCTTTTAATAATTTTTCTACTAATTGTAAATATACTTCAGTTTTTCCACTCCCAGTAACTCCATGTAACAAATACGTTTGTGAAAAATCTGAATTAAAAAAATTATCTTTTATTTCATTAATTGCTTTTTTTTGATACTTATTAGCTTCAAAACTTTTTTCTTCACTATCTTTTTTTTCCATATAAGGCTTTCTTCTTTTTATTTTTTCTTCTGATCTTATATATCCTTTCTCTATTAATCTATTTACTGTACCAGGATAAGTTCCGGCTTTTTTAGCTAATTCTGTTTTAATATAATCTTTATTTTGATTTTCTAAAAGAAATTTTAGCACTTCTTTTTGTTTTGGTGCTTTTTTTTCGATATCTTTAATTATTTTTCTGATTTCATCAACTTCACGATTTAATCTTATATATTTATTTTTCTTTTTATTTATATTATTATTCAAAACTCCAGCAGGAATTGCCGCTCTAATTACAGATATTAAATTCAAACTATAATAATCTGCCATCCACTGATATAATTTTAGATCTTTCTGAGTAAAAAAACTCTCTTTTTTATAGATTTTCTTTATTTCTTTTAATTTACTATCTTCAATTTCCACATTATTTTTAAAAGATATTATAAAGGCTTTTATACTTCTTTTTCCAAAAGGAACTAAAACTAAATTACCAATTTCAATTTCATCAAAATATTTCTCTGGTATTTTATAATCAAAAAATTTATTTCTTTCTATAAATGGTACATTTACTACAACCTTAGCATATTTAGTCATTTTCTTCATCACCAGTACTTCTATTAATTTCATAAATAGCAATAAATCCACCAACAAGTAATATCAAATAAAAAGTATACAATCTCCAGCCAAATGTAACAATCCCAACTATACTTTTTGGAATAAATGCAACAAATAATGAAGCGAACCCTAACTCTGCAATACCACTTGCTCCTGGGGTAGGCATATAAGGTATAATTAAATAGATAATTGTTTGCATAATATATGCTTTATAAAAATCGGGTTCAAGTCCCATTCCTTTCAAAATAAGAGGCATAATCAAAAACATTAATGACCAGTATATTATCGTATATATTGAAGCAACAAATAACCTAAATTTATTTTTACTTAAAATCAAAAGGGATTCTCTAAATTCATTTAACTCTTTTCTTGCTTTTACTAAATATTTTTTGGCAGTATAATTATTCTTTAAAAATTTATTTAGTTTATTAATACTCAAAATTAGGGAAATTAACTTATCCATAACTTCCGGTATTAAAGTTAATATAATTATTCCTGCTGAAATTAGCATTCCCAAACCAAAGGCAAAATAAAAAATATAATTTGGTACAGCCCCGGCAGAAATTTGATTATTAAAAAACAGGAAAAATATTGGTGTTAATGTCCCAAAGAAAAATAATCTTAAAACAAATTGAATAACTATTACTGTCGAAGATTTACCAACATTTACCCCTTTTTTGTGTAAAAAATAAACCTGGTATGGTCCACCACCAGATGCAAAAGGAGTAACAAAAGAAACAAATGAACCTCCAAGATATACTACTATACTATCCATAAGAGATATAGTATCTCCAATAGTTGTAACCAGTAATTTTAATCTTAAACCAGCAAAAAGCCAATTAGTCATCATTACCAGTAACATATAAAGCAAATATCTATATTTTATCTTATCAATTAATTTGTCAAGTGCTTCTAAATCTATTGTATAAAAAATAATACCAGCTGAAAAAAGAAGACTTACAATTACTGTAAATCGTAATCCTTTAATAATAGTCTGTTTATCAATAGTCTTTGCTTTTGGCATAAACTCACCTCATATACAGTAAATACCGGAAGTATAACTTCCGGTATAGAATTTACATTTTTTCTGCCTGTTTTTGGAGTTTATCACTTTTATCTGTTTTTTCCCAGGGAAGATCTAAATCTAACCGTCCAAAATGTCCATATTTTGCTGTTTTCTGATAAATTGGATTCCATAAATTTAGATTCTCAATTATTTTTTTTGGTCTTAAGTCAAAATTATCTTTAACTAATTTTACAAGTTTTTCTTCAGATATTTTACCAGTCCCAAAAGTTTCCACCATAATTGAAAGAGGTTCAGCTACCCCGATAGCATATGAGAGCTGTACTTCACATCGATCGGCAAGACCTGCTGCTACAATATTTTTTGCTACATAACGAGCAGCATAAGTAGCAGAACGATCTACTTTTGTTGGATCTTTACCAGAAAAAGCTCCTCCACCATGTCTGGCTGTTCCTCCATATGTATCAACAATAATTTTTCTACCTGTTAAGCCACTGTCTCCATGTGGTCCTCCAATAACAAATCTACCAGTTGGATTTATTAAAATTTTAGTGTTTTCATCTATTAATTCTTCTGAAATAACATTTTTAATAACATAATTTTTAATATCTTTCTCTATTTCTTTATATCCAATATCTGGATGGTGTTGGGCAGAAACTAGAACCTTATCAACTCTAACAGGCACATTATCAACATATTCTACTGTTACCTGAGTTTTACCATCAGGTCTTAAGTAAGGAATTATTTTTTTCTTTCTAACTTCAGCCAACCTTTTTGATAATTTATGAGCTAATGTTATAGGTAAAGGCATTAGTTCTGGTGTTTCATTACAGGCATAACCAAACATAAGCCCCTGATCTCCAGCACCTAATTCTCCATTCTCTCTATCTTCACTTTCTCTAACTTCTAATGCTTTATCTACACCTTGAGCAATATCACTGGATTGCTCATCTAAAGCTGTTAAAACACCACAGGTTTCACCATCAAATCCAAATTTAGCTCTGTTATAACCAATATCAAGAATAGTTTGTCTGGCAATATCCGTGATATCTACATAACAGTCAGTTGAAATTTCACCTGAAACTAACACAAGTCCTGTAGTAACAAAAGTTTCACAGGCAACTCTTGCATCAGGGTCTTTGGCCAAAACAGCATCAAGTACAGCATCAGAAATTTGATCAGCAACTTTGTCCGGATGTCCTTCAGTTACTGATTCCGAAGTAAAAAGATAGCTTTTTGTCATCTATATCACCCTTTAATAACTTTATATTTATAATAAATTCAAACAAAAAAAACAACCATTTCTTCTATTTTTTAGCATAATTTTATCTTTTATCTAATATATATAGTTTAGCATATTGCAATTTTTATGTCAATTTTAAGCCAGGCTTATAGTTAAGGCCTTAAACTCAATCCATATTTTTTCTATGAAATATTTCTATGCCTTAAAAATATTATTATTATTCCAATAAATATCATAAAAAGACTTATTAATCTGGCTACCATTATTCCTTCAAAAATTAAGCTATCTGTTCTCATTTTCTCAATAAAAAATCTAGCACTGGAATATAAAATTAAATATAATGCAAAAACATCACCATCTTTGATGAATTTTCTTCTCCTTAAAAATATAAGAATTATAAATATTAATAAATTCCAGATAGATTCATATAAAAAAGTAGGCTGTCGATAATAACCATCTATATACATTTGTTGTTTAATAAAACCAGGAAATTTATTGTAATATTCTGAGCTGACAATTTTACCATATGCTTCTTGATTAATAAAATTTCCCCATCTGCCAATAGCCTGACCTAATATTAAAGAAGGAGCAATAATATCTACAACTTTCCAAAAATTAACCTGATATTTTTTAACCAAAATCCATAAGACAATTAGACCACCGATTATAGCACCATGAATAGCAAGTCCACCCTGTCTTATATTAATAATAGCTGAAATATCATTTTTATAATATGACCAGTTAAATATTACATAATACAATCTTGCTCCAATAATTGCTCCTGGAAGAGCAAAAATTATAAAGTCATAAAAAAACTCTTCATCAATTCCTTTTTTTCTACTTTCTTTAATAACCAGGAAAAAACCTAATAAAACTGCACTTCCAATTAAAATACCATACCAGCGAACAGATAAAAATCCGAGATTAATAGCTATTGGATCGATTTATTAACTCACCTCCATATGAAATTTCTCTATTATTATTATTTATCCAATATTAATAAATTTCCTTCTTTTAAATTATATTAAAGCTTGAAATAAACAAAAACCAGGCGGAAATACCACCTGGTTTTATTTTTAAATTATATATTTTTCAAATTATCCAAAATAGTATCTGCTATTTCTATTTTTTCCATAAGGGTTAAAGACTTTTTTGTATTTTTGGTTAAAATTTCAACTTCATTTTTATCACTTTGAAATCCAGCATCATCTCTGGTTATATCATTGGCTATTATCATATCAAGATTTTTATCTTTTAATTTTTTTAATGAATTTTTTATAAGATATTCACTTTCAGCAGCAAATCCAACCAAAATTTGACCTGCAGGTTTATTTTTGCCTAATTCAGCTAAAATATCAGGAGTGGATTCCACCTCAATACTTGTAATATCATTATCTTTCTTTTTCAATTTATTTTTATTGTATTTTTTTGGTTTTAAATCTGATACCGCAGCAGCTTTGATTATTATATCCTGTTCCTGAGAACGATTAATTACTGCATCTTTCATTTCTTCTGCAGTTTTTACTTTAATTAAATTTACTCCTAAAGGTTTTTCTAACTGACTGGGACCACTGACTAATGTTACATCTGCTCCTCGATAACTGGCCATTCTAGCCAATTCATAACCCATCTTTCCACTTGAATAGTTAGAAATAAAACGTACCGGATCAATAGCTTCTCGCGTTGGACCGGCAGTTATTAATATTTTTTTATTTTTAAAATCTTTTTTTGTCAATTCTTTTTTTATATTTTCAACCAGTTGATATGGTTCTGGCAATCGACCTTCACCAACATCTCCACAGGCTAAATAACCTGATGGTGAATTTATAATATTATAACCTTTTTCCTGTAAATAGTCCATATTATCCTGTACTATTGGATTATTATACATATTAACATTCATTGCTGGCGAAATTAGAACTGGAGCCTGAGTTGCCGTAATAATGGTTGTTAGTAAATCATCAGCAATACCATTAGCAATTTTACCAATAATATTAGCAGTGGCTGGAGCAATAAGAAATAAATCAGCTTTTTTAGCAAGCGAAATATGTTTAACTTCAAAACTTTCTGGAGGACTAAATAAATTGCTTTCGACAGGTCTGTGGGTTATTGATCTAAAAGTAAGAGGTTTAATAAATTCAGTAGCAGACTCTGTCATAATAACATCTACATTTGCTCCTAATTTAATAAGACGGCTTGCAACTTCTACCATCTTATATGCCGCAACCCCTCCACTAATTCCTAAAACTATATTTTTATCCATTTTTATGCCTCCAATTAGTACTTATAAAAATTATTTTATACTATCGGCACTATTTTTTCTATAAGTTATTTTACCTTTTTGGATTTCCTCTAAACTTTTTGATACAGGTTTTACTCCTTTATATTCATCAAGTAATTCCTGTCCTCCCAGATTTAAATGTCTGGCTCTTTTAGCAGCTAGGATTATTAAAGTATAAGTACTATCAGCTTTTTCTTTTAAAGATTCAATTGTTACATCTGTAACCATTTAAATCAACTCCCTTTTTTATTTTGTTCTTTTAATATTACCCTTTTTAGTTCTGAAACTGCATTTTCAACTTCATCATTTAAAATAGTATAATCATATTCACTAATTTCTTGAATTTCAGTTTTAGCATTTTTCAAACGAACCTTCTTGGTTTTATCATTTTCTGTATTTCTCTTTTGTAATCTATTTTTTAATTCTTCAATAGAAGGTGGTTTCAAAAAAATGAAAACTGCATTAGGATATTTTTCTTTTACCTGTTTTGCTCCCTGAATATCTATCTCTAATATTATATCTTTGCCTTCAGCTAAAGTTCTATCAACATATTTTTTTGGGGTACCATAATAATTATTATGTACTTTAGCACTTTCAATAAATTTATCATTCTTTTTTAATTCTTTAAATCTTTCCTCAGAAATAAAAAAATAATCTTCTCCATCTATCTCTCCTGGACGTCTTTCTCTGGTTGTAGCAGAAACAGAATATTCTACTTCCTTAAAATTTTTCATTAAAGCTTCCAATACAGTTCCCTTACCTACTCCAGAGGGCCCTGAAAGAACAAATAATATTCCTTTGCTCATGAGAGCACCTCCTTTTATTCTTTATCATCTAATCTATGAGAAACTGTTTCTGGTTGAATAGCAGACAATACAACATGATCACTATCTGTAATTATAACTGCTCTTGTTCTACGTCCATAAGTGGCATCTATTAACATACCTCTTTCTCTAGCTTCCTGTACTATTCTTTTTATTGGAGCTGACTCCGGACTTACTACTGCAATTACTCTATTCCCGGCAACAATATTTCCAAAACCAATATTTATCAAATTTACATCCATTTATATCTTCCCCCTATATCACTTTACAAATTTAAATATAAAAACTCTACTTTAAATTATAATATCACAGTATAGGCCATTTGACAAGGATTGAGAATAAAAGTTATTATCTTAATTAATTGACTATTCGTTAATTTTTTTTTATACTTATATTTAGGTTCAAAATAATAGGAAGTAAGAGGTGATTAATATGGCAATAGATGGAGTCTTATTAAATAATTGTAAATTCGACTTAGAAAACAAAATAATAGGTAGTAGAGTAAATAAAATATATCAAATGGGAAAAACACTTTTGACCATAGATATAAGACAACCAGGTGAAAGTCTAAAAATACTTATTTCGATAGATCCTGAAGGTTCAAGAGTTCATTTAACTGATTTAAAGTTTGAACATCCTTCACATCCCCCTGATTTTTGTATGGTCTTAAGAAAATATTTAAGTAATGGTAATATTGTAAAAATAACACAACCTGAATTTGAAAGAGTTCTCCATCTGAAAATTGATAAAGGTGGAAAAATCTATACATTAATATTAGAAATAATGGGTAGATACAGTAATATAATTTTAGTTGATGAAAATAATATAGTACTTGATGCAATGAAAAGAGTTGGAGAAAAAAAGAATAAAGAAAGACAACTATATCCTGGCATAGAATATCAGGCACCACCACCTCAGGATAAATTAAATCCTTTAAATGTTGATAAAAAGGATTTTTTCGAAAAAATACCTGATGATTTCAGAAAATATTGTTATAAGGCTATAATGTATAATTTTAGAGGTATTGGACCAAACATAGCAAAAGAAATAGTTCATAGGGCAAATATAGATTATGAAAAACATTTTCATGAATTAAGTAATGAAAATTTAGATTCAATCTGGAAAAGTTTTGATCAAATTTTTAGCAAAGTTAATAATGGAGAATTTAATCCTACAGTTGGTATTAATGAAGATACTCTCATAGATTATACTTCTGCTTTTGAATTAAAATATATAAAAGATTTGAAAACAAAAAACTTTAAAACAACTGGAGATTTATTTGATTATTTTTATAAAAATCATATCCAAAAAAGAGAATTTATTAAATTACAAAAAAGATTAAGCGATATTGTTAACAACTTTTTAGATAAAAACAGAAAAAAACAGCGTGAATTACGAGGAAAAATTAAAGAAAGTAAAAATGCAGATAAGTATAAAAAAATAGGAGAATTAATAAAATCAAATATTTATCAAATTGAAAAAGGACAGAAAAAAGTTGTATTAACAGATTATTATGATTCTGAACAAAAGGAAATAAAAATAGAGCTTGATCCCAAAATAACTCCAGCAGAAAATGCACAAAAATATTTTAAAAAATATGAAAAAGCTAAAAAAAGTTATAATCATTTGAAAAGAGAATTAGGCAAATTCCGACATGAAGAAAGATATTTAGAACAGGTACAGTTAAATATTGAACAGGCTGATAGCGAAGATGATCTAGTTGAAATAGAAAATGAACTCCGCGAAGAAGGATATATTCAAAAACAAAAACAAGGAAGTAAAGAAAATAAAGCTTTACCTCCAAGAAAATTCAAATCATCTGAAGGTTATGATATATTAGTTGGAAGAAATAACAAACAAAATGATTATTTAACTAAAAAGAAGGCTAATGACCATGATATCTGGGTTCATACCAAAAAAATTCCTGGCTCTCATGTCATTATTAGAAATCACACTAATGATGAGATCCCAGAAAAAACAATAAAAGAAGCAGCCCAGCTTGCAGCTTATTTCAGTAAAGGTAAAATGTCAACAAATGTACCTGTAGACTATACCACTGTTAAAAATGTAAATAAACCAAAAGGTGCTAAACCGGGCCTTGTTTATTATGATGATTATAAAACATTATATGCAGATCCAGACAAAGAAATGGTGAAAAAATTAAGTGAAAATGCTAAAAATACTAAGTAAAAAAATTTATTTTAATTCATTTAAAAGAAAACTATAAAAATCTCTTCTTTCTTCAATTATTTTTGAGGTAGGCTTTCCAAATCCATGGCCTGCCTTTTTTTCCATTCTAAACAACTTTACTTTATTCCCACTATCTGCATCTTTTAATGCTGCTAAAAATTTGCGAGAATGGAGAGGTACAACCCTATCATCTGTGTCTCCTGTAGCAACAATTGCCGGAGGATACTCTTCCCCTTTTTCTAAATTATGAAGAGGAGAATAATCATAAAGATATTTAAAATCTTCTTTTTTATCAGGATCTCCATATTCAGGAATCCAATAGCTTCCAACTGTAAATTTATGATATCTTAACATATCTGTTACTGGAACATTGGCAATAACTGCCCCAAAAAGCGAAGGCCTTTGAACCATTACACTTGTTACTAATAATCCTCCATTACTTCTTCCCCATATAGCTAATTTACTTTTTTTAGTATATTTTTTTGAAATAAGCCACTCAGCTGCAGAAATAAAATCATCAAACACATTTTGTTTTTTATCAAGCATACCCTCTTCATGCCAGGTACTGCCATATTCTCCTCCTCCCCGTAAATTAGCTACAGCATATATTCCTCCATTTTCTAACCAAAATAATGTGGTAGGAGAAAAAACAGGTGTCATGTTAATATTAAAACCACCATATCCATATAGCAATGTTTTATTCTCATTATCTTTTTCTATATTTTTTTTATGATTTACCGTTACAGGTATTTTAGTACCATCTTTAGATTCATAAAAATGTTTTTCAGAAAGGTATTTTTTAAAATCAAAATCATAATCAGTTTCTTTTATTATTTTAAATTTATTATTATTCCCATCATATAAATATACTGTTGGTACTTTAAGATAAGACTGAATAACAAAAACTATCTTTTTGTTTTCTTTATCACTATTTATTTGGTCTACTGTTAAAGGAATATTTCCATCATAATTATTTATAATATTTTCATTTATATCATAGACCCTTATTATATTAGAAGCGTCTTTTAAATATACTGTGAAAAATAGATTTTTAAGAAAAACAGCTTTTTCAAGTATTTCTTCTTTTTCAGAAATTATTTCTTTGATTTGATTATTTTCGATGTTAAAAGAAATAATTTTCCCTTTTTGTGAATTTTTATCTGTCTTAAAATAAAATATTTTTCCCTTATTACCTATGAAATTATATTCTGCATCCATAACCTCAAATAATTTTACAAAATCTTTTTCAGTTCCAAGCTTTTTATAATAAATACCATTTTTCGGTGATGTACCTTTACTAACAGATAAAATCAGATAATTTTTATCTGCTGTAATTTTCGGTATATAATTCAATTCTTTTCTTTTATCATTTTTATAAATAAGTATATCATCTTTTTGTTTGTTTCCAATTTTATGCCAGTAAACCTGACAATAATTATTTTCATCTTCTTTAGGCACAGTACCTACTTCTGGGAAACGCGTATAATAAAAACCTTTATTTTCAGTATCCCAACTAATATTTGTAAATTTAACCCATTCCAATTTATCATCTATAATATTTTGTTTATGAGTATCATAGATAAATATCCTCTGTCTATCACTTCCACTTTCAGCAAGAGTATAAGCAATATAATGATTTTTATTATCAGGGAAAAAATTTGTAATTGCAACTGTACCATCGGTACTAAACTCATTTTGATCAATTAATATTTTTTCAGTATTTTCTTCCAGTTGATACTCAGATAAATATGGTTGGTTTTT
>DATFIM010000035.1 GCA_035270125.1 Halanaerobiales bacterium
TTGTGCAGCTATAGAATATACCTGATAACCTTCATTTTCATTTAATATAGCTTCTTTAATAACCTCCAACTCTTTGTTATTGGACATCTTTTTCACCCTTTCTTTTTTTATAATTATTTTTTGCCTAAGACTAATAATTCGTTACTTCCTAATTTTAATATTGCTTATAATATATTTCCAATATTATATTTTGGCTCTCTGACAAATGTTGTGAAGAAAAAACTGTAAATCTAAATAGCATCCATTGAATCATGTTATTTCTTTAATTTTTAAATTTGGTTCTTCTCCAAATTAGTGTATCAATTTATGATTATACATAAAATTCTCTATGGTTATTTTATTTAATTGATAGGCCTTTTAATAATAAAAGGATAGTATAAATATCATATAAAAAATTTATTCAATTAAAAATACAGCCACTAATCAGCATAGCAAATAAACTTCACAGTGTTCATCCACTGAAATGGAGAAAAACCTTAAATTTAATTTTAAATACTTAGTAATGATAAAAATACTCGGCGTTTTAAGTTTTCAACTTTGGGAACACCGTAGCCAATTCTTTTGATTAATTTGATTTTATTGTTTAATCCTTCAGCAAATCCATTGGTTATTCTGGTTTTGAAATAGTTGATTACATTTTGTTCCCAGCGTTTTACTGTTCCTTTAGCTCTATAAAAAGGATTTAGTTTATACTTGCTAACATTTTCATACCAGTGGTTTAAAGCTTCAATAGATTCTTTAACATCAGGTATCTGAAGCAAGTCCCTAAATTCTTCTTTCAGCTCCCATGCTTTTTCTAAAACGGGAGAGAGTTTAAAGATTTCTATCAGTCTCTGATGACTGTTATCATTAAGATCTTCACCAGCCATTAGTAGCGTGAGTCTGGATTTATAGAACTTCTTTCTGTTGGCAGCAGTCTGTATGTTCTGTTCCTTTATTCTTAACTTATCCAAGGCATTATTAATGGCTGTAACCAGATGGAACTTATCTACCACTATCTGTGCATTGGGAAAGACATCTTCTGCAACAGCTTTATATGGGCTCCACATATCCATGGAGAAGTACTTGATCTGTTCCCGCAGTTCTTTAGGCCAGTTATTAAAGTATTCTATTAGATCATCTTTTTTCCGAGAAGGTAAGATATCAATTAACTTACTGTTAATTGGATCAGTTAAAGCAACTGCGTATTTATGTTTTTTCTTGACAGCAAATTCATCAATACTTATAGCTTCAACCTTATCTAGGGCTTCAAGCTGAGTTTCTTCAATTAGTGTGTCTAATTGACTATTTACTAAATTTTTAATACTGGTATAACTTAGATCATTTTCCCTGGCTACTCTGGAATAATCACGGCTATCAGTCTGTTTTAGAAGATATGTTTTAAAACGCTCAGTATTCCTGGAATAATCAGGGATACTCTTAAGCTTTTTAGGTATTGCTCTTTTGCCACAATGACTACATCTGTAACGCTTTTTAGTTAGTCTAATAGCCACTTTTTTATCCTGATAAGGAACATCTTGAATAAATTGAACTCGTCTATCGTGTACTTTATCTGCTTTTTTACCGCAAATGGGACATTTAACATGATCAATTTTATAATCAGCTATAAAAAACAAATATTCTTCCGTTTTGATCAAATTTGTTGCAACCAAGTCTGGTAAATCCATTAAATCTGTGATAAGATTATTATGCATTTGCTTGACTCCTTTATTGAATTTTTTTGGTTTGTAACTATTTAATTCAACGGAGCCAGGCAAATGCCTTTTTTATTTAGATATATTTAGATTTACAGTTTTTTCTTCACAACATTTGTCAGAGAGCCAATAGTTTTTAATAATATACAACATATATCTTGGACGAGTATAGGCTATATATTTTTCTTCAGCAGTAATATTTTCTTTATGATTTAAAAAGATAATAATATCTGACTCTAGCCCTTTGAATTCACTAATCGTCCTATATTTCAATGATTCCTCGCCTGTTCTTGAAAAATCAAAGTCTATCAACCATTTACCAATAGTTTCAAAACCATATTCATTAAGTATTGAATTTTGGAATTTCCTGTCAGATAATAATACTATTTGTTCTATATTTAACCCCTCATTATCAATTAAGTCCACAATTATATTCTCAATTCTATTAATTGCAGATTTATCATTTTTTATTTTATTAACCATAGGTTCAATACCTTCAATATTATTAGGTATACCCATTTTACCTAAGTTAGTAGATTTCACAGCAAATTCATAGATATTTTTAGTATTTCTTATATTCTTTTTCAAAACAAAGGGAGGTAAATCTATGTAAAAATAATCTTTAAATTTTCCTTTTCTAATATCTTGTTCTGGGTCATATAATATATATAACTCAGAATTGTCCTCATCTTTCA
>DATFIM010000036.1 GCA_035270125.1 Halanaerobiales bacterium
TTTTCTAAAATTTTATATAGATTAAAATCTTCTTTTTCAAGTTCAATTTTTCCTGCTTCAATTTTTGAAAGGTCAAGTATATCATTTATAATATTTAATAAATTTTCTCCTGCATTTGATAGAATTTCGATGTATTCTCTCTGAGTATTTGATAAATCAGTTTCTAAAAGAAGATCAGCCATTCCAATAATAGAATTCATTGGGGTTCTAATTTCATGACTCATATTAGCCAAAAATTGTGATTTAGCTTTAGAAGCTTCCTGGGCTTTTATTTTAGCCTGTTCTAATTCCATATTTTTTATTTCCATTTCATTTGAATATTCTTCTAATTTTTCTAAAGCTTTTTTTCTCTTGGTAATATCCATATACATAACATGAATATACTTTTCTCCATTAAGAATAACAGCACTTGCCTTTATTAAAACATCAATAATTGTTCCATCTTTTTTTCTATGTTTAGTTTCAAATTTCTCTTTAGAACCATTTAACATTCTTTCCACTCTTTGTTTAATCTCCTCTTCATTTTCTTTTGCTTCATAATCACTTATGGAAAGTTTGGCAAATTCTTCCCTACTATAACCCAACATATCACAAAGAGTTTCATTAAATTCAATCGGTTTAGCAGTTTTAGGATCCAATAAAGCTACCCCAAAAAGTGATTCATCAAAAAGAGTCTTATACCTTTTTTCATATAGTTTACGTTCTGTAATATCATAATTCACACCGATAACTTGAATTGGTTTATCATTTTCATTAGTCACTATTTGTCCAAAGGCCCTAATATATTTTGCTTCTCCAGAATTTGTATTGATTCTAAATTCATTATTAAACTTAGTTTTATTTTCCACTGCTTTATTAAAATCCTTATTGACCCTCTCTCTATCTTCCGGATGAATTGAATTAACCCAATCCTCATATTCTATATCATTTTTTTCAGTAGAAAATCCATAAATATTTTTCATTTCTCTATCCCAGATTAACTTATTATTTTCCAAAAAGAGTTTCCAAACTCCTATTCCACCTACATTGGTAGCTAATTTATATCTTTTATTTATTTCATCTTTTTCTTTTTGTAATTTTTTTCTTTCCGTTATATTTCTACTACTCCCAACTATATGGGTTACTTCTCCATCTTCTATAACTGGACTAAGTTTTGTAGACCAATATTTTTTTCCACTTGGAAGGCTTAAAACTTCTTCATAACTAACAGTTTCCTCTTTTTCCAGGCATTTTCTGTATTTATTAGAAACTTTTCTACCTTCTTTTTTACCTAAAATTTCTTCAGGAGTTTTACCTTTTATTTTTTCAGTTTTTAATCCTGTTAAATTTTCATGAGTAGGATTTAATTTTAAAAATTCAAAATTATCTTTTTCAGTAACTTTTATAATAAAAAGAGCATCCTGGGTATTATTAAATACTATTTCATATTCTTTTTCCAAATTAAAACTTGTCAAGGTAAAAACCTCCCCTATTTATAAACTACTTCTACTTCTTCTAGGTATATATTTAAATATTCAACCTGTCTAGTTATCTCTTCTTCATTCTCATCTTTAGCAGCTTTTTCTATTTTCTCGCCAATTTTTGTTATTTCTTCAAAACCATAACCTCCACCTGAGCCTTTCATACTATGTCCTATTATTTTAATTTGCTTAAAATTATCTTCTTTAAGATAACTCTCGATTTCTTTGATATCCTTTTTTCTATTTTCCAAAAATTGAGGAATTATAGGTTTAAGATCTTTATCAATCTCAATTCTTCTATCTTTCATTTACTTTCCCTCCAATCAAATTTAATTAGAAACAACCATATTTCTTCCATTTTCTTTTGCCTTATAAAGAGCTTTATCTGCCTTTTCGATAAATTCTTCTATTCTCTTATCATCTATTTCAGAATTTATTTTACTACTGTTAACTCCCAGACTTAATGTGACATACTCAGCCACATCAGATTTAGCATGTTCAATTTCCAGAGAAATAATATTTTCTCTTATCTTTTCCGCTATTTTAATAGCTCCTTCTTTATTAGTATCAGGTAAAATTATTGAAAATTCCTCTCCTCCATAACGAGCAGCTAAATCTGCAGGCCTATTAGTAGTTTCTTCGATTGTTTTTGCAATTTTTTTCAGGCATTGATCACCAGCCTGATGACCATAATTATCATTATAATCTTTAAAATTATCAATATCAGCCATAATTAAAGATATTGTACTATTATTTCTTTTAGCTCTAAGTAATTCTTTTTTTAAAATCTCATCAAACAATCTCCGGTTTGCCAGCCCTGTTAAACCGTCCATTGAAGCCATTTTTTCTAATTTTTTATTTGCTTTTTTTAATTTTTTAGAAGTTTTTAATAACTCTTTCTCTCGGCCCTTTCTTTTTTTCATTTCTTCTCTTAATCTTAAAGCAGCTTTTATTCTTGCTAAAAATTCAATTTTATTAATTGGTTTTTCTATATAATCATGAGCACCTGCCTTAAAAGCATTTTTTAAATAATCTTTTTCTTTTTTAGCAGTAATCATAATTATAGGCACATCTTTGTACTCATCTTTTTCTTTTATATTATTACAAACTGCTATTCCATTTTCCTTACCTAAAATAATATCAAGAATTATTAAATCAATTTCTTGGCTTTTTTCAAAATCACCTATCCCTAAATGCTTATAGCTTTCTTCTTTATTTTCTGCAAATAATATATTTTCATTTCCTTCTTTTTTTAAATATGCTGATAAAAGTAACCTAATATCCTTATCATCATCAACTATTAAAATATTAATATTAATCACCACATTTCAATATATTTATTCTTCAGAATTAAAGGTTTTTCTATTCTGTTTACCCCAGCTTTCATTTTTTCTTATAAGTTCAACGATACCTCTAAGTCTCCACCATGTATGAAGCTGTTTATAACCAAAGCTTTCTAAAACACTAAACAAAAATAAATTTAAAATATCTTTAAGTTTTTTATATTTATGGAATGTCATTACTTCAAAGAAAAGTGAAAGTGTTGATAATAACACTCCCATTAAAATAGCTGTTATAAAAAATAATATTACAACTTCAGAAATACCACCAAAGAAAACTATAGTAAGAAACATAGAAAGATAACCAACCGCTTCAATAATTGGACCTAAAAATTCAACAAAAAAGTAAAACGGGTAGGCTAAAAGACCTAAAAGTCCATAATTTTTATTAAAAAATAATTCTTTATTTAAAAGTAAACTCTGCCCCAATCCTCTCTGCCATCTGCTTCTTTGATTACCTAATGTCTCCAAGTCTTCAGGTGCCTGAGTCCAACAAACTGGATCTGCAAAAAACAATACTTTATAGTCACGATCTTTATGTTTTAATTTTCGATTTAGCTTTAAAACTAATTCCATATCTTCTCCAACAGTATTAGTGCTATAACCTCCAGCATCAATAACATGTTTTTTTCTAAAAACCCCAAAAGCTCCAGAAATTATAAGCAGACTGTCAATTGCTGCCCAACCAACTCTACCAAATAAAAAAGCACGAAGGTATTCTACTACCTGCATTTTAACAATAGATTTTTTAGAAAGATTTACTTTTGTAACCTGACCATTTTCTATTTTACAGTCATTAGCTATTCTAATTGAACCTCCTGCAGCTACAACTCTCCAGTCTCTGGCAATAGGTTCTACTATTTTTAATAAAGATTCCTCATCTATTACAGTATCTGCATCTATATTACATACTAAAGGATACTGTGAAGCATTTATTCCTGCATTTAGCGCATCAGCTTTCCCGCCATTTTCCTTGTCTATTACGATTAAATTAGGATAATCTACAGAATCATAAACTTCAATTACTTTTTCTGTTCCTAATTTTTCTTCATAACTTCTACTAGAATTTTTTAAATTAAATTCTTCTTTTAATAAGTCAATAGTCTTATCAGAAGAACCATCACTAACCACTACAACTTCAAATTCAGGATATTTTAAGGCAAGGATAGATTTTACATTATCTACAATAGTAGCCTGCTCATTATAAGCTGGAATTATTATACTCACTGGCTTATAAAATTCACTTTGGAAAGTTTTATCAAAGTTTTCTATTTCTTTTGAAATCCAGCGTTTTCTAATAGAAAAAAAAGCATAGGTATTTAAAATTAAATAAATACCATTTACAAGAAAAAAATAAATTATAGCTAAATAATCAATAAAAATCAGTGAAGAATAAAGTGATCCCATAATATCCATCCTTATTTTAATTTTATTATCAATTATGCATATCCAAAATATAATTACTAATTTCAGCTCCATCTTTACCTAAGTTAGCAATTTTCTTTAATAAATCAACTTTACCAATCATAAATAAAGCTTCAGCTGCATAATAACGAACCCACCATTTTTCATCATTTAAAAGATCAATTAATTGATCACTATAATTATTATTTTTGATTTTTCCTACATAACGAGCTGATTGACTCCTAATAACCCAATTAGAATGATTTAAAAATCTTATTAAATCAACATTAATAGGAATTTTTAACTTTACTAAAGTTTTAAAAATATGAATTAAAACTTCATCATCATAATATTTTTTATCTCCTCTTAAAATTCTTTTTAATAATCCTTTACTCCTTTTAAATCTATAATAACCTAAAATATCAATAAAAAGAGCTGTTATAGCATGATCACTAATTCCAAATTCATTTTTGAAATCTCTTTCATCTCTTAAATATTCTTCCAGCAATTCTTTAACAGTAAAACAAATATCTCTTCCAAAATGAATAGATAATTCAGTAAGAGCTTCAAAAGTCATAGAAGTTTTATTTAAAACAACTTTTAATACATCTAAATAAAGGTCCATTTCACCTATTTCAGCAATTGCCCACATACTGGCATTTCTTAATAATTCATCATCTTTATAGATATACCTTTTCAAAAGCGGTAAAGCCATTTTTTCATTAATTTTTCCTAAAAAAACAGCTGCTCTTATTTTCTTTTTTCTAATTCCTTTTTTTAATTTATTAAGATAATATTCATCCATTTCTATTGTCTGAATAAGCTTTTTTAATTTATAAAAATTATTTTCGTCTGCGTTTTTTAAATATGGTTTGAAAAAATCATAGAGATAGTTATAATCTCTTGGAAATTTATTAGAAATAGTTTTTAAACTCATTTCTTCATTCAAATAACTATTTAATAACTTTTCCCATTCTTCACTTTTAGTTTCCAGTCTTTTTTCATGTATAATATCTTTAAAATGATAAATTAAAATAAAGGTTAAAATACTTAAAACTAATAAAAGTAAAAAATATATTATAAAGTAAAGTAATGACATCATAATTTTTTACACCACCAATTTATTACTTTAGTTTCTCTCAAATCTTAAATTTAATTTTGCAGATTTTTCATTATTAAACCAGCCATTTAAATTTTTTATTATCCAATTTGAATTTAATTCAATATTTGTTAACTCAATACCTGTTCTAAAAACATATTGATTACCTTTATAATGGCTAAGATTAAAACTAAATAAATATTTATCTAAGGGATAATAAATCTCTATATTTTGAGAAAAGTCTAAAGTTAAACCAGATTCATCATTTCGAGCTGTAACTCCTATAACACTTACTAATTTATCCCATTTGTGTTTGTATTCAAAATTTATATTTTGATAATTTCTAGAGTTTTCGTTTGAAAAAACATTAAAACTATTTAAGTTAAATCCCACCTCATTTCTTCCATTTATTTTATAATTTAGATTATTATAAAGGTCGAGTTTATTTTCATTTTTACTTAATATAAAATTGTTGGAATTTTTGAAACTAAGGTTTTTTATAAAATTAAATGAATTTAATTCTAACTCTGTTCTTAATAGATAATTCAAATTCTTCTTATAATTTAAACCAGCAGAACCTGTTAAATCTATATTATCACTAATGATTCTTTGCTGTCCTAAAAGAATATTAGTAGCTATAGTTCCTTGCTCCTTATTTATATCATGAATAAATTCTAATTTTGCAAAATTAGTAGGTTCAACTCTTTCTCTGGCAATTTTTAACAATTCTAAATACTCTTTTTCATATTGAGTTCCTTTTGCTCTTTCATAGGCTTTTTTTCTAAACTCCAGAGATTTATAGGGTTTATCCATCCATTCATATAATTTGGCCAGTTGAGCATAAAAATCAAATCTTGCTGGATATTCTTCTATCAAGCTCAAAAGCTTTTGTTCTGATTTTTCAAATTCATCTTTCCAGCTTAAAAGCAAAGCTTCATAAAATCTAAGATCCGGGTTATCGGAAATATCAATTTCCTTTAAAACATTTAATGCTTTTTCTCTTTCTTGATTATTTATTAATTCTTGAATATATTCAAAGTTTATATTTTCACTCTGAACCGAAAAAGTAAATAAAAATATAAATATAATTGCAGATATAATATATTTTTTCTTCATCTATATCACCTTCTTATAAAATTTTATTATGTTAAAGGTATTAATTAAATTTTAAAGAATTAAATTATATAGGAACTTTTCTTATATTTAATTTATTCTATAATATTAATCAATTTCCTTTTAATAATTTAGCTAAATAAAGGAGGACTTAAAAATGAAAAATTTAACTTATACATTTTTAATTTTAATATTGATTTTCTTAAGCCTAACTTATCAAGGAGAAAAAGTACAAAGTCAGGGGATAATTCTTGCTGATAACCAAAAAATAATAAATATTTTTAGAGAAAAAAATAACACAAAAGTAGATCAGCTTCTTCAAGAATTAGAAGAATATCATGAAATTATTATTCATCTTGGCTCAAGAAA
>DATFIM010000037.1 GCA_035270125.1 Halanaerobiales bacterium
AGAAATTTGCAAGGAGGTTTTATTATGGCAAAAGAACAGGCAAGAAAATTAATGGATGGTTTTTGTAGAGTATGTCCTCAATGTGATGGTAGAGGATGTGAGGGAGAAGTTCCTGGTATGGGAGGTAAAGGATCAGGTGCTTCTTTTAAAGCTAATTATGATTCTTTACGAGAATACAAATTGAATATGAGAGTTTTTTCTAAAATAAATAAAGTAGATACCTCTCTAGAAATTTTTGATAAAAAGATTAGTTTGCCAGTTATGGCTGCTCCTATTGGAGGAGTAGATTTTAATATGAGTGAGGAAATATCAGAAATAGAATATTTGAGTTCAGTCGCCAGAGGGAGTTATAAAGCAGAAACTATTGTTTCTGCTGGTGATGGAGTTCGGAAGTATGTTCTTGATGCAGGTATTGAAATTGCAAATAAATATCCAGGTTCGGTAATCCCATTTTTAAAACCATGGGAAGAAAAAACCTTAAGGAAAAAATTAGAAAGATTAGAGAAAGAAACTGATGTTACTACTATTGGAATGGATGTAGATACTATTGGATTAACTACAATAAATTTAATGGGTAAAGAAATAAAACCTAAACCGGCTCAAAAATTGATGAAAATAATTAAAGATTATTCATTTAACTTTATTGTAAAAGGTATAATGACAGCAGAAGAAGCAAGAGAAGCAGTTGACGCTGGTGTTGATGCAGTGTATGTTTCCAATCATGGAGGAAGAGTTCTGGATCATACCCCAGGAGTTGCTGAAGTATTACCCAAAATAGCTAAAGAAGTTGATAATGAAGTAACTATTCTGGCTGATGGAGGAATTAGGAGTGGAATAGATGTCCTAAAAATGATTGCTCTTGGAGCAGATGCTGTTATGATCGGAAGACCGGTTGCCATTGCTGCATTTAGTGAACTGGAAAATGGTGTGGAAAATTATTTTAATAAAATAAAAAAAGAACTGGAGAATGCAATGTTACTGACCGGATGTAGTGATATTTCTGAAATTAATAAAAATATTATTTATTAACTTTATAAGCGATTATATGGGGGTTGATAAGATGATATCAGGAATAAGTGTAGAAGAATGGAAAGAAAAACATCCTATTTTAAAAGATGTTATTAATAAAAAAGAAGTTTTTTGGATTAATTCTGAAAAAAAAGAAATTGATAAAGTAAAAGATAAGTTAACTCTTAGTATAAAAGATATCAGAAAAGCAGAGAAAAGACTTAAAAGATTTGCACCTTTTATAGCTGAAAAATTTCCTGAAACAGCTAATGAAAATGGTATTATTGAATCTAATTTAAAAAACATAAATGAATTCAAGAATATTTTGGAATATAATTATGGTCTTAAAATTAATGGAGAGCTTTTTTTAAAATGCGACCATCAGTTACCTATTGCAGGTTCAATAAAAGCAAGAGGAGGTATTTATGAAGTTTTAAAGCATGCTGAAGATCTAGCAATTGAGGAAGGAATGTTATCTTTAGAAGATGATTACAGCATTTTAGCTAATGATAAATTCAGAAAATTTTTCAATAAATATTCTTTAGCAGTTGGTTCTACAGGTAATCTTGGTTTAAGTATTGGAATTACAGGGGCAGCACTGGGATTTCAAACTACTGTACATATGTCACGAGATGCTAAAGAATGGAAAAAAAATTTACTGAGAGAGCATGGGGTTCAAATAAGAGAATATAAGTCTGATTTTAGTAAAGCGGTAAAAGAAGGAAGAAAAGAATCTGCTCAAAATCCCCATTCTTATTTTGTAGATGATGAAAATTCTAAAGATTTATTTTTAGGATATGCAGTGGCTGCTCTTCGTTTAAAAAAACAACTTGAAAATAAAAAAATAAAAGTTAATGATAATAACCAGCTTTATGTTTATCTACCGTGTGGTGTGGGAGGTAGTCCAGGAGGAATTTGTTTTGGATTAAAATTAGTTTTTGGTGATAATGTTCATTGCTTTTTTGCGGAACCAACACACTCACCTGCAATGTTGTTGGGAATGATTACTGGGGAACATGATAAAATTTCTGTTCAGGATTTTGGTATTGATAATATTACTGCTGCTGATGGTTTAGCTGTTGGGACTCCTTCTGCTTTTGTTGGAAAGATGATGGAAAATTTACTTTCTGGAATATATACCATTGAAGATGATGTTTTATTTATTTTGCTGGCTGAATTAAAAGATGAGATAGGGTTTGATTTGGAACCATCTGCTCTGGCTGGTTTTCCAGGAGTTGCCAGACTTCATAAAGATAATGAGGCGTTTAACTATCTTTATGAAAATAATCTTAACACTTCGAATGAAAATTCAACGCATATTGTTTGGTCGACTGGGGGGAGTATGGTTCCTAAAAATATTCAGGATAAATACTACCAAAAAGGCAAAAAATTAATAAACAAATAAAAAATCCCCTGAAAAGGGGAGTTTTTATTTATTAACTGTTCTTTCAGCTATATATGATTCTAATTTTGTTAAAAGAAGATTGTTTGCTACATCATTCATTCCACCTTCTGGGATAATAATATCAGCATGGCTTTTTGAAGGTTCAACAAAAGCTTCATGCATTGGTTTAACAGTGGTTAAGTATTGATCATAAACAGATTGGAAAGTTCTATTTCGATCATTTATATCTCTTTTTAACCTTCTTAAAATTCTAATATCAGAATCTGTATCAACAAATAACTTAATATCAAATAAATTTCTTAGTTTTTCATCTGCTAATACCAGGATACCTTCTACTATAATAACTGGTTTAGGACTTATTTTAATTGTTTTATCTTTTCTGGTATGTGTTGAATAGTCATATTGAGGCATATTAATTGTATTACCTGCCTGAAGTTTTTTTAGATGTGAAACTAACAAATTAGTTTCAAAAGCCTCTGGATGATCATAATTAACATTTTTTCTTTCTGAAAAAGGAAGATGTGATCTATCTTTATAATAATTGTCATGTGGAATAAAGATTGTATTTTCTTCTTCTAAAGTATCAATCAAAGTGTTAGCTAGAGTTGTTTTGCCTGAACCTGTACCTCCAGCTATTCCTACCATCATCATTTATAATCACTCCTAAAAAGATCGGTCTAATTTTCTTTAAAAAACAATAATCAACTATTAAATATTATTCTTTGAAAAAACTCAAATTCCTTTCTAGATAAATAAATAATAAATTTCAAAAATTTCTTGACAAATGAAATATATATTATATAATGGTAATAGTAATTATTATTGTTAAATAAATTTGTGATATACCCCTTAATCACCTAAACTCCTTAAAAGGTCTGGAAATCCCCTTCCAGGCCTTTTCTTATTTTAAATAATAACTATTGTTAATAATTATGCACAAACTGTGGAAAACATGTGTATAAGTTGAGCTTAAAGCTTAGTTTTATAATAAGAAATTAAAAAAATATATATGTATTGACAAATATATAATTTTTATTATATACTATATATGAACAATTATTCAAGTATTCATATAAAAGGGGTGAAATTAATGAATAATGTAGATATGAAAAAGAAAACAAAAAAAGAAGAAGAGTTAGAAATTGAGGGATTAAACTGTACAAATTGTGCTAATAAAATAGAAAAAGAAATCAATGAACTTGCTTATATAGATAAGGCAGAATTGAATTTTGCTAGAAGTACAATAAAAATAAAAAGCGAAAAAGGGAAAGAAAAATTAAATGAAATTCAAAAAATAGCAGATAGAATAGAACCAGGAGTAAAAATCAAAAATAATAAGACAGAAACTGAAAAGAATAAAAAAAGAGGTAGTATATTTACTCAAAATAATAAACTGATTATGGGCAGTATTTTATTTTTCATTGCAATTATGATAGATAAAGTAAATTTTTTTACAATTAATATATCTCCAATATTTTCTTTGGGATTCTATATTATGAGTTATTTATTAGTGGGAGAAAGAGTTCTAAAAACAGCATATAACAATATTAAACAGGGCAGTGTTTTTGATGAAAATTTTTTAATGGTAATAGCTACATTTGGTGCTTTTGCAATAAATGAATATCCAGAAGCAGTTGCTGTTATGTTATTTTATATGATAGGAGAAATATTTCAGGATAAAGCAGTTAAACGCTCACGTAGATCTATTAAAAAATTAATGGATATTCAACCAGATTTTGCCTGGTTAAAAACTAAAAATAGAATTAAAAAAATGAAACCGGAGAATATAAACATTGGAGATATAATTGTAGTTAAAGCAGGGGAAAAAGTTCCTCTAGATGGAATTATAAAAAAAGGGAAATCAAGGCTAGATACTTCTGCTCTGACAGGAGAATCAGAACCTAGAAAAATAAAAAAAGGTGAAAAAATTTTATCCGGTATGATAAATAAAGAAGGTCTTTTAGAAATTGAAGTAACAGATTCGTATAAAGATTCTACAGTTTCTAGAATTTTAGATCTTGTGGAAGATGCCAGTTCTAAAAAAGCAAAAACTGAAAAATTTATAACTAAATTTGCTAAATATTATACACCAGCAGTAGTATATACTGCATTGGCAGTAGCTGTAATTCCCCCTTTAGTTATTTCTGGGGCAAATTTTTCAGAATGGTTTTATAGAGCTCTTATATTTTTGGTTATTTCCTGTCCCTGTGCTTTGGTAGTTTCTATACCTCTTGGGTTTTTTGGAGGAATTGGTCGTGCTTCAAGAGAAGGTGTTTTGGTAAAAGGAGGAAATTATCTTGAAGCTTTAAATAATGTTAAAAAAATTGTGTTTGATAAAACAGGTACCTTAACCGAAGGTAAGTTTCAAGTAAATAAAATAAAAGCTAGAAAAGAATATACCAGAGATGAAATCCTTAAATTGGCTGCTTTAGTTGAAAATAACTCCACCCATCCATTAGCTATCTCTATTGTTAATTATTATGAAGAGAATTATGATAAATTAGACAATAATATTAAGCTAAAAAATTATAAGGAGATATCTGGAAGGGGAGTAATTGCTGAGGTTAATGATAAAAATATAATACTGGGGAATAAAAGATTATTTAATGAAAATGATATTAAAATAATCAAAGAGGATGAAATGATTAGTGAACAAGGAACAATAGTCTATATTGCTATAAATGGAAAATATAAAGGCTACTTTTTAATTTCTGATAAAGAAAAGTCTGATTCCAGAAAAACAATAAAAAGATTAAAGGAAATGGGAAAAAATGTTATAATGTTAACAGGTGATCGAGATGAATCAGCCAATAAAGTAGCAAATAAATTAGGTATTGATAAATATTTTTCAGAATTATTGCCTGATCAAAAAGTTGAAAAAGTAGAAGAATTAATATCGGCAAAAGATAATAATGAACGTTTGATTTTTGTAGGTGATGGTATAAATGATGCACCTGTTTTGGCCAGGGCGGACATTGGTATAGCTATGGGTGGTTTAGGCTCAGATGCAGCTATCGAAGCAGCCGATATTGTACTCATGGATGATAAACCGTCTGCACTTTTAACTGCTTTTAGTATTGCCCGTAAAACTAGAAGAATTGTCTGGCAAAATATTATTATGGCTTTAGGAATTAAATTTATAGTATTAGGTTTAGGAGTAGCTGGAATGGCTACAATGTGGGAAGCTGTTTTTGCTGATGTAGGTGTAGCTTTACTTGCAGTTTTAAATTCAATGCGAATCCTGAGATTAAAAAATTAAAAATTGTTTTATTTAAACAAATGAGATATAATATGTAAAAAGGAGGGGGAGTTAATGGAAAAACAAAAGAAAAATTTATTTGGCGGGGTATTAATAGTTTTAGGGGCAATCTGGCTTCTAGAAAGTTTTAATTTTATTAATGTTGATTTGACTTTAATTATTATCTCTTCAATTTTACTTGTAATTTATTTTTTTTCTGGAAAAAGAGCAGAATCAAGGAATGTAGGTTTACTTATAGGTGGAAGTATTGTATTGATGATAGGCCTTCATAGTATATTAAATGAATTATTTACTCTTGGTAAAATGGATGGTGTACTATTTTTTCTATTATTAGGAACTGCTTTTTGGATAGTACAAATACTTCATTATAGCCAGATATCTAATGTAAGCTGGCCGACTTATGTTGGTACTTCATTATATGTATTTTCTGCAATCATTTTTTTCTCTGAGTATTTAGAAAAAGGATTTTTCAAATATATTTGGTCTATTGCTCTTATTCTAATAGGTATTTTTATAATTTTCAAAGATAGAATTAGAAGATAAAAAAAGCTCTTGCAAGAGCTTTTTTTAATATGAATTTTCTAATTTTTTTGAAATTTAGCTTTTAATAAGAATATCTCATTTATATTTATTTAATTAATTAAAGGAATTAAGTGATTTTTATAGAAATATATATTACCGAGGATAGAATATATAAATCTTTATTTTTAGGGAATATTGAGGTGAGATATTATGAATAAAAGTTTAGTTATTGTAACCAATAAAAATTCAATAAAAGAAAAAATACGAAGTACTTTAAATAAATCAAGTTATAAAATTACCACAACGTATTTATCTGATTTGAAAAATATAGAAAATATATTCAATAAAAGGATAGATCTTGTTATAGTTGATAATAATATACAGGGCAAATATAAATCACACAAAAAAATTCTAAAAATTAGCAAAGAAAAAGATATTCCCTTTATTTTTTTAATATCTGAAGGTGAAGAAAAAACTTTTAAAAATAAAGAATTTTATCCTTTATCTATTTTTCTTTCTAAATCTTTTAATGAAGTTGAATTAAAAAATAATATTGAAATGATTTTTTATAAATATGAATTTATAAAACAAACCACCAAAATTAACAAAGAGCAGGAAATGCTTTTAAATAATATCCAAAATCAAGTTTGGTTTCTTACTGAGCCTGAAGTTTATGGAAGAGTAAATGAAGCTCATGCTGAGTTTTTGGGGTTTGAAAAAAATAAATTAGAAAATAAAAAAATAAGCGAATTATATTCTGATGATTCAGCAAAGAAATTAATAAAATTTAATAAGAAAGTATTTAATAGAAAAGAAGAATTCAGAGGGGAATTCTGGTTAAAAAATTCTAATCATGAAGAAAGATTAATTTCCATTAATGCTTCTCCAAATTTAAATAATAATAATAGAGTAGAGTTTGTAGTTTGTTCTGCTGAAGATATTACTGAAAAAAAAGAGATGGAAAAAAAATTAATGCAAAGAGAACAAAGATTTTTGTCTATGATAGCTACTCTGCCTGATATACTGGTATTATTTAATAGAAAAGGTGTTTATAAAAGCATCTGGACCGGTCATGAAGAAAATCTTTATAAAGAAAAAAGTGAAATGTTAGGAAGTAAATTTGAAGATATTTTACCAAAAGAAGTAGCTGCAAAAATAAGAGATCATTTAAATAAAGCTCTTAAGTACAATAAATTACAGGTTTTTGAATATAAGTTACCGGTTTTAGATGGAGGAATAAAATATTTTGAATCAAGGATGACTGCTATTAGCCAAAATCAAGCAGTAGTAGTTATTAGAGATATTACTGATAGAAAAGAAGCTGAAAAAGAACTTGAAGTACAAAAAGCTTATTTTAAACAACTTTTTGAAAACTCACCAGATGCTATCGCCATTTTGAATATAAATAGTGAAGTTATAAATATAAATGAAAGCTTTACTGAACTTTTTAACTATGAAATAGAAGAAATTAAAGATAAACAAATAAATGAATTTTTGGCTCCAGAAAAATATAAAAAAGAAGCCTATGAGGTTTCAAACAGAATTTGTTCTGGAGAAATTGTACAAAAAGAAACAGTAAGAAAAAAGAAAAATGGTGAAAAGATAGAAGTATATCTTTTATCTTATCCAATTAAACTTGATGATGATAAAGTAGGAATGTATGCTTTATATCGTGATATAAGTGAAAGAAAGTTTCTAGAAAAGAATTTGAGAGAAAGCAAGAATAAAATAGAAGAATTACATGAAATAGCTATAGAAATGGAAACTATTGATAATGAAGATGAAATATATAAGTTGACAGTTGATGCTGCAGAAAACATCTTAAATTTTGATGTCTGTTCTCTTGATATAGTTGAAGATAATATGTTTGTAGTAAAAGCAAGAAGTACAGGAGTTAGGGATGATGGAATAGATGAAAAAGCTCCTATTACTACCGGTGTAGCTGGAAAAGTATATCAAAGTGGAGAATCGCGAATTACTGGAGATGTAAGGGATGACCCTGATGCTGAACCGGCAAATTCTGCTTATAAATCAGCTATGACCGTACCAATTGATGATTTTGGAATTTTTCAGGTTATATCTAACAAAAAAGATTATTTTGATGAAGTAGATCTTGAGTTAACTGAACTATTAATAGCCCATACTTCAGCTGCTATTAAAAGAATTAGAGCGGAAGAAAGAATAAAATATCTTGGTTATCATGATAGTTTAACTGATCTTTACAATAGAGCTTATTTTGAAGAAGAAATGGAGAGATTGGATGTAAAAAGAAATCTTCCATTTAGTATAATTATTGGTGATCTTAATAATCTAAAAAAAGTAAATGATAAATATGGACATGATAAAGGTGATAAAGTAATAAAAGATATTGCTAAAAAATTAAAAGAAAATTGTAGAGAAGATGATATTCTGGCTCGTTGGGGTGGAGATGAATTTGGTTTACTTTTACCGCAAACAGATAATAAGACAGCCCAAAAAGTTATGCAGAGAATTCATATCAATATATCAAATTACTCT
>DATFIM010000038.1 GCA_035270125.1 Halanaerobiales bacterium
ATAATCCCCACCAGCTTACCTTTTTCATCAACAACTGAGGTTGAACCCATCTTACTTTCAGTCATTGTAAATAAAGCTTCTTTAACCGGTGTATTAACTTTAACAACTGGATTTTCATTTCTTATCTCTAATACATCTTTAACTTTAGTCAATAACTTTCTTCCCAGACTTCCACCTGGATGAAATAAAGCAAAATCTTCAGGTGTAAAACCTTTAAGATTGGATAAAGCAATTGCCAGTGCATCCCCCAGGGCCAGAGTAGCTGTAGTACTGGCAGTTGGGGCCAATCCATGGGGACAGGCCTCTTCTTCAATATCAGTATTAAGACAGACATCACTATATTCAGCTAAAGTAGAATTTTTATCACCTGTTAGTGAAATCATTTTAGAACCAATTCTTCTTATTGCAGGTAAAAGTCCGACAACTTCTTCAGTTTCTCCACTATGGGAGATAGCAATTACTACATCATCGAAAGTTACCATTCCGATATCACCATGCATTGCCTCTCCAGCATGGACAAAAAAGGCAGGTGTGCCAGTACTGGAAAAAGTAGCAGCCAATTTTTGGGCTATAAGACCGGATTTTCCCATACCTGTAAAGACAATTCTTCCTTCACTGCCCAATATTAATTTAACTGCTTTTTTAAACTTTTCATCTATAGATTTTTTTAGACCTAAAACAGCTTCAGCCTCTATTTTAAGAACTTCTTCTGCATCTTCTAAACTATCTTTTAATAACTCATCTGTTAGTTCGAAGTCTTTATTCAAGATTATTCACTCCTCCCCTTAACTACTTCATCAATAGCTAAGGCCTGTTTTAAAATATCTTCTAATTTATCTAAAGGAATCATAGTAGATGAATCACTTTTAGCGACTTCAGGATTATCATGAACTTCCATAAACAGAGCATCTATACCAGCACCACAGGCTGCTCTAGTAAGATGAGGTACATATTCTCTTTCTCCACCTGATTTATTGCCCTGTCCGCCAGGTAATTGAACACTGTGAGTTGCATCAAAGACAACTGGATAACCTGTTTCTTTCATTCTAGGTATTGACCTCATATCTACTACCAAATTATTATAACCAAAACTTGCTCCTCTTTCAGTTAAAATAATTCTCTCATTTCCAGTGCTCTCTATTTTTTTCACTACCTGATCAATATCCCAGGGAGCTAAAAATTGGCCTTTTTTCACATTAACTATTTTATCAGTCTCCCCTGCAGCTACTACCAGATCAGTCTGTCTTGATAAAAAAGCAGGTACCTGGACTATATCAAGAACTTCACCGGCTATCTCAGCCTGTTCTACTGTATGCACATCAGATAAAAGTGGTAGATCAAAGCGTTCTTTTACCTCACTTAATAATTCTAAACCATCTTCAAGTCCTGGGCCACGATAGGACTCTATTGAAGATCGATTGGCTTTATCATAAGATGCTTTAAATACATAGGGAATACCTAATTTATCAGTTATTTTTTTAATTCCTTCTGCAATTCTTAAAACTCTATCTCTTCCTTCTAAGGCACAGGGACCGGAAAGTAGTACAAACGGAGTTTCTTTATCTCCAAAAGTTATTTCATCATTTAATTTAAATTCTTTTACCACTTTATCACCTCTTAATAATTTTCATTCCCATCTATAATCAATATCTTCACTCTGAATTAATTCTTTTACATAATTCAAATCTTCAGGTGTATCTACCCCAACTGTATCAAATACTGTTTCTACAACCCTAATTTTATAACCATTTTCTAATACTCTGAGCTGTTCTAAGGATTCTATTTTTTCTAATTCACTTTCAGTCATTTTACTATATTCTAAAAGAAAATCCTTTCTAAAAGCATAAACACCAATATGTTTATAATAATCAACATGACCACTATGATCTTTTCTTTGATAGGGAATCGTAGCTCTTGAAAAATATAAAGCAAAATTATTATCATCAGTAACTACTTTAACTACATTAGGATTATTAATTTCATTTAAATCATCAATTTTCTTTCTTAAGGTTGTCATTAACAAATCTTTATTATTAGTAAAAGGTTTTACCACTTGATCAATCATTACAGGTTTAATAAGTGGTTCATCTCCCTGAACATTAACAATAATATCTGAATCTAAATCCTTAGCGACTTCAGCTATCCTATCAGTTCCAGATTTATGATTAGTGGAAGTCATTTCTACCTTGCCACCAAAATTTTTAACTGCTTCTGCAATTCTCCGGTCATCAGTAGCAACTATAACCTGGTCTATAAGATCAGCTTTTTCAACTCTTTTATATACATGTTCAATCATTGGTTGATTATTAATCTCAACAAGTGGTTTTCCTGGAAACCTACTTGATTCATAACGGGCAGGAATAATAGCAGTAATTTTCAAAATTGTTCACCCCACTTTTTATTTCATATTATAAAAATTTTAAAACCTGATCTGAAAAATCAATTTCTTTATTAAATTTAAGCTCAATTCCAAGACTATAAAGGTCTGCATCCATTTTTCTAAAATTTTTAAGAATATTTTCATCAAATTTTACTGCATCTTTTTCTGTAGTTATTATAAAATCTACTTCATTTAATTGGGCCTTCATTACTATATCCATTACATCCTCTTCACCATAATCATAATGATCAGGATAAATAGCAGTTTCAGCAACATCAATATTTAACTCTTCTAAACTTTTCACAAATGATTCTGGGTTTCCTATTCCACTTAAAGCAAGTGCTTTTTTTTCTTTTAATCCTTTAAGATTTTCAATATTTTTTTCATTATTTGTAGATAAACTCTTAAGATTAATCGGACAGTGGTTTGAAGTAAAAATATCAACTTCTGAGTTGTGATATTGTATAGTATTTTTGATCATATTCAGCTTGCTCTTAACTACCTGATCAGCCCTACTAAGAATAATGATATCAGATCTTTTAAGAGAAGAAAGAGGTTCTCTCAGCTCTCCTCTTGGCAATAAATGATCATAACCAAAGGGGTTTAAAGCATCAACAACTACTATATCTAAATCTCTTTCTAATTGTAAGTGTTGGAAACTATCATCCATTATTAACATATCCAGATCAAATTCAGAAATTGCTAATTCACCGGCTTTATATCGATCTTTTCCCTTAACAATTGGTACTCCTGATAAATGAGAAGCCATCATATATAATTCATCTCCGGCTTTTTCCATCTCAGTTAAAATTTCCTTACCATCTGAAATTATAAGAGGAGAATCACCTTTAGAAGAATATCCCCGACTTAAAATCCCTACATTTTTATCTTTTGCAGAAAGTTCTGATGCTAATTTTTCCACTACCGGTGTTTTGCCTGTACCACCTGTAGTTATATTCCCAACACTGATAGTTTTAATATCAAGTTTTTTAGATTTGAATATTCCTGTTTTATAGAAAATTTTTCTAAATTTTATAATAACATGATAAACTAACTCCAAAATTCTTAAAATAAATTTTACTATTTTATCTAATAATCTATTTTTTTCACCTTTAATTACTTTTAATAAGTAATTTTCCAGCTGTTTTCTCATTATTTGACCTTTCCTTTCCAGGCAGCCAGTTCTTCTTCTGCAGACTGTTGAACTGAATTAATTCTTTCTTCTAACAGCTGACATCTTTTTTCTATTGATTTTTCCTTTTTAAAATTAACTGGTTCACCAATTTTTAATACTGTTTTAGTAAAAGGAAGAGGAATATTGAATTTATCCCAACTATTTACTTCTATTTTTTTATCAATTGCAATACCTAAAGGAATAATTGTACCTTCTGACTTTTCCTGAAGATAAATTATTCCAGGTTTTACCTTATAAATTGGTCCTGTTGGACCATCAGGAGTAAGAACTGTCGTATTCCCTTTCAGTAATTTTTTATAGAGTTTTAAGACTGATTTACTGCCACCTCTTGTACTTGAACCTCGTATTACCTGCCAGCCAAAATATCGTAAAATTCTAGTCATATATTCTCCATCCTGACTTAAACTGGATAAAGCAAAATATTGTCGATTCCGATAATAATAAACCGGTATCCACATATAACCATGCCAGAAAGCATATAAAAGAGGTTCATTTTCATCAATATTATTAGTGTTTTTTTCACCTATAACTCTTAAGTTAATAGTTTTATTTGTTAACACTATCAGTCCATAAATAAATTTAGGGATAAACCAATTTTTAAATTTAGTAAAAGCATCATTAAAAGAACTCAAAATTACACCTCATTTAATAATTAAAATGTCCATTATATAGTTCAGAATAAAGGCCACCTTTATCAATAAGACTTTCATGGTCACCCTTATCTTTTATTACTCCATTTTCCAGAACAATTATTTTATCAGCATTTTTGATTGTACTTAATCGATGAGCTATGACAAAAGTTGTTCTATTTTTCATTAATTTTTCTAAAGCTTCCTGGACAAGAGATTCTGATTCTGCATCAAGGGCTGAAGTAGCTTCATCCAAAATTAAAATTCTGGGATTCTTCAAAATAGCTCTGGCAATTGCTATTCTCTGCTTTTGACCACCTGATAAACCTACTCCTCTTTCACCGACAGTAGTCTGGTAGCCATCCTGAAATTCAACTATAAAGTTATGTGCATTAGCTGCTTTAGCAGCTTCTTTTATTGCATCCATATCAGCCTCTAAATCTCCATAAGCTATATTATCAGCTAAAGTTCCACTAAATAAAATAGTTTCCTGTGGAACTATCCCTATAAAATCACGTAGATTATCAACATCAATTTCTTTAAGGTCATGACCATCAAGAGTTAATTTACCTCTATCTGGATCATAAAATCGGGGAATAAGATCAACCATTGTCGTCTTACCGGCTCCACTGGGACCAACCAGAGCCACAATTTCTCCTGGGTTAGCCTTAAGATTAATATCTTTTAATACTTTTTCATCATGATTATAAGAAAAATTAACACTATCATATACTATTTTACCATTTACTTCATTTAATTTTATAATATCTTCAGATTCATCATCAATATGTTTATCTATATCAATAATCTCAAAAATCCTTTCAGCAGAAGCTAATGCTTTCTGCACCGTTGCTGTAATATTTGTAAGTGATTTTAAGGGTGAACTTATAGTCAGCAACATTGTAAAAAATGCTATTAATTCAGATGGTTTCATATTTCCCTGTAAAACTTGATAACCACCATACCAGAGTATAGCTGTAAAAGCAATTGAAGCCATAAATTCTATACTGGGAGTAAGAATTGCCCCATACTGTGCATTTTTCTTTTTAGCTCTGAAGTTAGCTTCATTTTGTTCACTAAATCTTTCGTATTCATATTCTTCTCTACCAAATGATTTTACAACTCTTATTGCCGAAAGCGTTTCCTGTAATACATCAGATACATTGGCAATTTTCATCTGTACATCTCTACTAACTTTTCTGATTTTTGTATTAAATATTTTTAATATATAGGTCATAGCCGGTAACATTATTACTAAAAATAATGTTAATTGGGCATTAAGATAAAAAAGATACCCTATACCACCTAAAAAAGTGAGACTTTTATATACCAAACTAATACTACTATCAACTATAGCACTCTGTAATTTATTTACATCATTTGTAACTCTAGAGATTATTTCTCCTGTTTTATGTGTGCTGTAAAAGCTTAGTGATAAACTCTGTAGTTTTGCATAAAGTTCATTTCTAATATCCCTTACTGCCTTATATGATACATAAGAAATAAGGTATTTTTGACCAAAATATACAACCCCTTTAAGTAAATATACTCCTATCATCATAGCTGCAATCCAGGAAAGTCTAATAATACCTTCTCTTCCTCCAGCCATATTTGAAATAACAGTTTCAATTAAGTTCTGAAAAACTCTTACAAAATATACTGTCAAAAATGAATGAACTAACATGGAAAAAATCCCGGCTGCAAGTCTTTTTTTGTATGGAAATAAATATCGCATGACTCTTTTAGCTAATGCCAAATAGATCAACTCCTGTTTCTGTAATCATCTTAATATTCTATTCCTTCTCTAGCAGGTATGTTTTTAGTAAATGGATGTTTTATCATTTTCATTTCTGTTACATAATCAGCCATATCAATTAAATCCTGGGGAGCATTCCTACCTGTTAAAAGAAGTTCTTTGTCTTTTCCTTTATTTTCAAGAAGTTCTTTAACATCTTCAATCTCTACCATACCATTACTAATTGCTCCCATAATTTCATCAAATATAATTATCTCATAATCACTATTTTCCAAAAGATCATTAATTTTATTCCAGATTTCCTTTATTTCTTCTTTTTGTTCTTTCTTTTCTTCTTCATTCATCTGAATAAAGAATTTTTTGCTTTTATTTGCTCTTTCAAAAGTTATATTATCAAACTTTTCTGCACTTAATCTTTCGCCTGTTTTTCTTCCTTTAAGAAACTGTAAAATATATATTTTTTTATCATAGGCAGACGCACGAAAAGCAAGACCCATAGCTGCAGTAGTTTTGCCTTTTCCATCTCCTGTATATATATGAATTTGACCATTCTTCATTTTTATTCCTCCAATTTAGATAATTAGTTAATCTAAGTGACAGGTACTATTCAATAATTTAAGTACCGGTCTATTATCATACATTTTCAAATGACTAACAGAAGTATTATGAACTGATAACATTCGATTACCTTTAAGATCCATCCCGAGAATATGGGCAAGATAAACTCTAATTGTTCCTCCATGAGCAATTATTGCTACTCTTTCTCCAGTGTGTAGATCCTTAATTTTATTTACAATTGAAATAACTCTTTTTTGAAAATCTGAAAAATTCTCACCATTTGGAGGACTAATAGAAATTGGGTCTTTTCTCCATTCATTATATGTTTCTGGATCCTCTTCCTGAATTTCTGTAAAATTCATTCCTTCCCAATCTCCAAAAGAAATTTCTCTTAAATTTTCTTCTTTTATAAGTTTTTTATTATGGGGCTCAGCCACAATTGATGCAGTATTATAAGCTCTCTTAAGATCACTTGTATAAATTCTATCTATATCCTTATCAGTCAATCTTTCTTTTAAAAGTCTGGCCTGTTTATAACCAGTATCATTTAAATCTATATCAGTCTGTCCCTGATAAATTAATTTCTTATTCCATTCAGTTTCACCATGTCTAATAAAAAATAAATCAGTTTCCATTAATCTTTACCTCCTGCATAATTTATCTTAACCTATACCTAATTAAGTATATCAAAGAACTGACTAAATTAAAAGTATGGTGATGTCACCCACCCTCTCAAATTTTAGCAAATCTTCCCTCAGAGAGTCTAAAGTTCCATCACCATACTTTTAATTTTTACCTGAAACGCCCAAGGTAAATGAATAAGAAACTGAGCTTTTAATATCTCTGAAATAATTGTTGCTTAATATTGAGAGATTATTAGCGAAGTTCTTATTCATTTACCTTTATCTTTCGATGCCATCGCGAGCCTGCACACCTTTTTCATAGTAATGCTTGATTTCCTGCATATTAGTAACTAAATCAGCTTTATTCATCAATTTTTCCTTGGCCTTTCTTCCGGTTACAATAACTTCTATACCTTCATTTCTACTATCGATTACATTAATTAACTCATCAACACTAAATAAATCAAAATAAACTGCAATATTAGCTTCATCAAGTATAACTACGTCATATTTATCTGAAGTTAAAATTTCTCTGATTTCCTTCAGACCTTCCTGAGCAGCTTTTATATCCTTTTGCTCAGGCTCTTTTTCAATAAAACAGTTTAATCCATATTGTTCTACATCTATATTATCAATGTTTTTCAATATCTTAATTTCATTGTACTCCATACTTTTTACAAACTGACCTATAAACACTTTAAGACCTGCTCCAGCAGCTCTCACAGCCAACCCTATCGCGGCAGTGGTTTTTCCTTTGCCATCTCCAGTATAAACCTGTAACATACCTTTTTCCATCTCTACCAGCCCCCTTTTTCTCAATTATATTATAACTGAAATTTTTTGATAATCAAAATTATTTTAGTGATTTTTTTAGAACCTGTAGTAATCTGATGTTTTCTTCTCTACTTTTTACTGCAACTCGAAAATAGCTATTGTCAAGCCCTCGAAAATTACTGCAATCTCTAATGATAATTCCCTGCCTGGCCATTTTGTTTCTCAACTTTTCAGCTGTTAGCTCTTTTTTTATTTTTATTAAGATAAAGTTAACTGAAGGTTCATATACTTTTAAATCAGAAATATCTTTCAAACTCTTAAATAAAAAATTTCTTTCTGTTCTATTTTCAACTTTGCTTTTTTTAATATAATCTTTATCATTAATAGCTTCAATCCCTGCTACTTGAGCTAAAGAATTAACTGTCCAGGGATCTCGTCTTTTTTCTAATTCAGTTATTAATTTTGAAGAACCTATTCCATATCCCAATCTCAAGCCTGGAATAGCAAAAAATTTAGTTAAAGACCTTAAAATAAAAAGATTATTAAAATTTTCTACTTCCTTAATTAAACTATATTCATTTTCATCTTCTAAAAAATCTATAAAAGCTTCATCAACTATAACATAAGTATTTTCTTTTTGAGCCAGCTTTGTAATTTTTCTCAATTTATTTTTTTTATATAATTTGCCAGTAGGATTATGAGGATTATTTAAAATTATTAAGTCATTTCTTTTTAAGTATTTTTTTAATTCACTAACATTTAAAGAAAAATTATCTTCTTTGTTTAAATAAAAAAATTCCAGCTCAGCTTCTATTTTTAAAGCTGCTTTTTCATATTCAGAAAAAGAAGGAACCGGAAGTAATATCTTATTTATTTTCAAATAATCCACTAATAAATATATGAGCTCTGCAGCACCATTACCTGCAATTATTTTTTCTTTTGCTAAATTTAATTTTCCTGATAATTCTTTTTTAAAATTCTCTGCCTGTGGTTGGGGGTAATGAATTAAGTTTTCTATTTCTTTTTTCAGAGTTTTTTTTACTACCTCTGGCATACCTAAAAAATTTATATTTGCACTAAAATCAATTATTTCATCTTTTGAAAAAGAAAATTTATCTTGAATTTCTGTTATATTTCCCCCATGTTCAAAATCATCTTTTTTCTTCAATTCTAATACCTCCTCCCACAACTTTTGTTCTATACAGAAAATTTATTTCTTTAAAATTATTTTCTACTTTTGTTATTAACTCCGAATATTCCTTTTTTTCATTAACTAAAATTCCAAAAACTGTTCCACTATGTGCTATATTTATACCATAAACACCAGAGAATTTTTCTGAAAAAGAAATAAGGTTCTTTAGATAGGGACGATAGTATATATTTTGATGAAGTTTAGCACTAATAATTGCTGCCTTACCCAATTTTTTTGGATCTTTAGCAATAACACCATCTTTTATTAATTTCAAACTTTGTTTTAACTTACTTACCTGAGTATTATTAATTTTTTCAGAATCTAAATTTTTATTAAATTCAACAGTATTAATTTTACCTTTTTCTGAAAAAATAAGAATATCTAATGATGGTGGGAAACCATAAGGTTGAAGAATTTTCCCTTTTCTATAATCAAAAAGAGCTACACCAGGCCAGGGAGTACTATCAGTTGGCTCAATAGAAATTAATATATCTTTTAATAATTTCCAGTTTATTTTATTTTCTAAAAGAAGCATTACTGAAGTAAGAGCAGCTGTAATGTCAGCAGTACTGCTTCCCATTCCTTTAGACCTTAATAGCTCACTTTGAAAATTAAGTTCCAAACCAATTTCATTTTGATTAATTTGTTCTAAAAATTTTTTCACTGCTAAAAGTGATTTAGGAAGGTTTTTATTTGATTTAATTCCAGTAAATTTTTTTTTAAGATAAGCAGTAACTCTACTATATCTATCAATAGGACAGCTAATTAATAAATTATCATCTCCAATTTTACCCTGAAAAAGCTCACCACAACTACCTGGTACGGCAATTTTCACCTTTTTGTTTTGGATTTCCTTTGTTTTTGGCATTTATTTAGAATACTCCTTTTAATAATAAAGCAGATAATAAAACTACAACTTCTATTATTTCATTTATAGCCCCATAAATATCACCAGTTAATCCCCCAATTTTATTTATTACATATTTTGCAAAAAGATAGGTTGTTAATAAGCTTATGAAAAATATAAGCAGAGAAAAATAATAAGGAAAGGAAAACAAATAATGCAAGGATAAGATCAAAATAATTAAATAAATACTTCCTTCTAATAATTGTTTCCAGGAAAGCTTGTAATTAAAACCTTTACCCAGACTACTGGAAACAGCCAGCGGATACTTCCAGGCGGCAAAAACTATCATCCAGCGCGAAAAAACTGTCATCAAAAGTAGGGCAGGCTTTCTAAATCCACCACTAAACTCTAAAAATAAATTGAATTTCAATAAGAATAATAAAATAACTGCTATTGCTCCAAATGAACCTATTAGACTATCATGCATTATTTCTAAAATTTTATCTTTTTTACGGGAGCTAAATAAACCATCAATGGAATCTATAAAACCATCAAGATGGAGACCACCTGTTAGATAAACTAATAAAATAAGTAATAAAATATTTGTTATTTTTATTGGCAAAAAAATACTACTCAATTCTGAAAATAATAAAAGGATGACTCCTATTATTAGACCAATTAAGGGGTAAAGACCCATTGAACTTGAAGGAAGATCTTCATTATATTCTGTTTTGATAGGAAAAGGTAGCCGAGTCAAAAAAGTTAGGGCAAAAGAAAATCTTTTTATAAAATTCATTTCTATCTCCTCACTTTATATAAATTATATCATATTTAAAATGATCATAATGATTATGAAAAAAGCAGTGCTGTAATACATTAATTTAATCATTTTCTTAATTTCCTTTATATCTTCAGGAGGTAAATCATCACCTAAATAAGCCCTAAATTCCTTCTGGCCCTGATAATAGTTTATGCCCCCTAATCTAATAGATAAAGCTCCAGCTGCTGCCGCTTCTGGATAACCGGCATTAGGACTGGGATGTTTTTGGGCATCTCTTTTTATAATCTTCCAGGCTTTTTTACTGTCATAGTTTGGTAATAAAGCTAAAAACCAAAAAATATAAGCTGTAATTCTGGCTGGTATATAATTAACTAAGTCATCTAATTTTGCTGAAGGTCTACCAAAATAAAGATATTTATTATTTTTATGACCTAACATAGAATCCATAGTATTAACCGCCTTATAGGTCATTGCCATAGGTACTCCTCCCAGAAAAAAGAAAAATAAAGGAGCAATAATTCCATCTGAAGTATTTTCAGCAATTGTTTCCACTGTGGCCCGAATGATATCTGATTTTGAAATATTCTCAGTATCACGACCAACTATCATTGCTGTTTTCTGACGTGCTAGCTCTAAATCACCGGATATTAAAGCCTGATAAATACCATTTCCTGCTTCAGCAAGTCCTTTGATGGCTATAGTTGTGGAAAATAAATAAACAGTAATTATAATCCCCAAAAATTGATTTAGATCATAGACCATCTTTAAAATAAAAAAAGTGGAAAAATAACTCACCAAAACTATAATTGTTGTTAAAATACTTCCTCTTAAAATTTCATTCATTTTAGTCTTAGAATTATTATTTAATCTTTCCTCCAAAAAAGAAATCATTTTACCTATAATGACTACTGGATGTGGTATAAAATCCGGATCACCTATAACTAAATCTAAAATTATTCCTCCAGCTAAAATATAAAACATCATTCACCTTCTTTCAGTTCATTAAACTTAAGAAAAAATTATATCATCTATCTTTTCTATATCTACATTGTTTTTAAAAATCTCTGCTAATTTTCGAAGATCACTTTCTAAATCTCCATTTTCATAATTGCTTTGAGAAAAATCTAATTTTTCAGTTTCAGACTCTGTTAGAGAGATTGTATCTTCTTCCGGTAAATTTATATCATCTATATAAGGTAAAACTCCTAAAACAGGTTTCCCGGTTCTTTCTTCTATATAATCTATTCCTGATTTTAAAATTGATTTATCACCATGAAATTTGTTGATTATAAAACCTTTTACAAGTTCTTTTTCTTCAGGTTCTAAAAGCTCCATAGTTCCAATTATAGATGCAAAAACTCCTCCCCTTTCAATATCTGCCACTAAGATAACAGGAGTATTATTTAAAAGAGCAGTTTTCATATTTGCCAGATCTCTATCTTTTACATTTATTTCTACAGGACTGCCTGAACCTTCAAGAACCAAAAGGTCATATTCTCTTTTTAAAATATTTAAAGAATCTTCTATGGTTTTCATTCCCAACTCTAAATAACTATCTTTTTTGATATTATCTTCTTTAAGATAAGGTTCTCCTTTTACTAAAAGTTCTGTTTTATTATCTTCAGCTGGTTTTACTAAAAGAGGCTGCATTTTAACATCGGGTATAGTTCCCGCAGCTCTGGCCTGAACTGCCTGAGCAATTCCAATCTCTCCTCCTCTGTCAGTTTGATAAGAATTACTTCCCATATTCCAGCCTTTAAAAGGAGAAACTCTTAACGCTTTTTCAGCATAGATTTTACACAAACCTGTAACTACTGTACTCTTACCTGAATTAGATCTACATCCCTGAACCATAATCATATCCATCTTTATTACTCCTTATTTTTATCATTAATTTTACTACTTAATTCTTTTAATTCAACTGGAAGACCGGCAATAGTAATATATACCTCATCTGCCTTTTTAGCTAAATATTGATTTGCTCTACCAGCTATATCTCGAAACTCCCTACCTAATTTAGAAGAAGGAACTACTCCCATTCCTATTTCATTAGAAACTAGAATAACTTTTTTATTATTAGCCGCTTTTACTAATTTTTTAATTTTATTCATAATTATATCTTCTTTTTCATCATAATTAATTTTTTCATCTTTATTTGAATTCAAAAACAAAAGATTTGTTAGAAAAATTGTTATACAATCAATTAAGACTACTTCTCCAGCAGAAATGGAACTAAGAACCTCTCCTAATGCGAGAGGTTCCTCTATAGTTTTCCATTCCTTGTTCCTTTTATTTTGGTGATGCTCAATTCTTTTTTTCATTTCTTCATCATTAGCTTCAGCAGTAGCAAGATATATCACTTCATCTCCACCAATTTTTTGTGCTAATTTTTCAGCAAAACTGCTTTTACCACTTCTGGCACCACCTAAAACTAAAGTTAACATAATTAAATTCCTTCAACTTCATCTTTTAAGTCAGGCCAAATAGATTTTACCAAATCTTTTAATCCTAAAATAATACGAGGTGAAGGTCTGGTTACAAGATTTTGTTCTATAAAATAAATTCTATCATTTTTTACAGCATTAAGTGCACTGTAATTAGGTCTTTCTTTTAAACCTTCTTTTGTAAAAGTATGAGCACTACTGTGATGACTGGAAATATAAACTTCAGGATTTTCAACTAACATTGTTTCCATATCAAATTGAGGCCAGCTTCCTTCAGCCAAAGCACCTAAGTTTCTCCCTCCAGCAGTATGAATTAAATCATCAATAAATGTTCCTTCTCCAGCTGTAGTTAAAGGATCATGCCAAATTTCATAAAAAACATCAGGACGTTCATTTTCTTTTAATTTTTCTGCAACTAATTCTTCTATTTCTGTTAATTGACCTCTCATCTTTTTGGTTAATTCTTTGGCCAAATACTTTTCTCCACTAATTTCACCAACTTTATTCATTGTACTAAGTGTTTCTTCAATATTAGTCGGATTAAAGCCAGCTACTTTTATTCCCAGACTTTTTAACTTTTCTACATATTCCATTTTATTAATTGCAGCAGCTAAAACTAAATCTGGTTTTAAGGAAACAATTTTTTCTACATTTGGGTCAGTAACAGAACCAATTTTTTGGTTTTGAGTAGCTTCTTTCGGATAATCAGCATAATTTGTTACTCCTATAACTCTATCTCCTAAACCTAAAGAATAAAGCATTTCAGTCATACTTGGGGCCATAGATATTATTTTTTCTGGTTTTTCAGTTAATTCAACTTTTTCTCCTAGGTCATCTTCGATTGTTACTGGAAAATCTGCTGCCTTAAGTGCCTGACTGGAAAAAACTACCATAACTCCTATTAACAGTATTGCAATAATCGAAATTTTATTTTTCATTATATTTTTCATTTTATTACCTCCATTTTGTTTTAAATAAATTTAGCAATTTGATGAACCGGTTTATAAGAAAAATCTTTTCTTAAATTTAATAAATTCTCTTTTGCTAAAGAGACTAAAATGACAGTTGCCGGGCCAGCTGATTTCTCTAAATCCAGTTTTAAGCCCTGATCATAATTCAGCTCTAAATCTGACATTTCTGCCATTAATTCAGCTTCATATTTAATACCTTTAGAACCTACAACAATCATTTCTTTAATATAGTTTTTTTTACTTAATTTTTTTAAGTCAAAAATATCTGCTCTCATATCAGGACGGTCAAGTACTTCCTCCCCGACTAATGGCAAGCCAATAGCTGTCAAAACATCTCCTCTATCTGTATTACTAATTTTTAGATGTTCATTTTCTATAATGCCTACAACAGTTATTCCCACTCCAGTTTGCTGAGTATTAATATTATCTTCAGTACTTCCATTTAAAATACTTTTATCAAGCTGGCTTTCTTTTAGAGCTTCTTCAATACCTTTAATAATATCTTTACCAGTGGGATTATACTCTACACTCAAAGTATCTATAACACTAATTGGTTTAGCTCCTACTGCCAGAACCTCCATTAAAGCAACACGAGTGGTATACAGACCAACTTTTTTTCCATCTACTTTGACTTTATCTCCATTTTTAGGACCAATCCCACCACTGACATCACAGGCAATTACTAAAGATCGACCACCTCCAATACTTACAATTGAAATATCACGTTTAGTTTCCATTACCTATCCCATCCAATCTAGATTTCAATAATTTAAACAAAATAACTGCTACAAAGATATTTACTAATGAACCAAATATAAGTGGTAAGAGCATAGCAGCAAAAAATCCAGTTCCTAATAGAGGAATAAGAAATAATGGTAGAATAATCCCATTAATTAAAACAGTAATTATCGCTGCAATTATTATATTTAATTTTGTTTTCAGCCAATAAAAAGCAATTCCACAAGCCCCCATTAAAAAAGCTATTAAGATGTGAATAGCACCTAAAGGAAAACCTGATTTTAAAGCTGAAAAAAGATGACCAATTAATAAAACTATAGCTCCTTCAAATCCTCCAAAAACCAGTACTGCAAAATAGCCTGGAGCTGAATCTAAGGCAACAGTGCCTGTAGGACTGGGAAGTGGAAAATAAGCTGCAATTGCACTTAAAGCAATAAGTAAAGATAACCTTGTCAGTAATTTAATATTATTTTTTTTCATTTGCCCCTCCTTTTGCTACTAAATTTTTTAGAAAATAAAAAAAACCTGGCCTGCATAAAAATCAGCAGAGCCAGGGAGATATTCCATAATTGGAAAAAAGTTACTTCTCTCACCTGACATCCTTGTGACCGAAGCATGCAGGTAAATTCCAAAAAGGCAGGTCTCCTGACTTCCAGTTTTAACATTCTTCTTTACCTTCCCCGTAAAAACGAGTGGTATTATAAGAAGGACTTACTGGTTACAGTGGCGGGCCCGTTCAGGTTTTTCACCTGATTCCCTATTCTCCCCGGACCGTGGTCCGAGGCACCTTTTTGTACTTAATATTTAATTTTCGAATCAAATTTTAAAATTATCTTAAAGTATAATAATATCTTTCTATACCATAATAAACGATTACTATTAAAAAATCAAATTTTTTATAAAATATTTTTTTCATTAAGTTTTTTATCTAAATATCCTACAAATTCTTCTGCCTTTTCTTCTGGAGCTTCTGTAAACATACTAACAACTAAAAATACCAATACAGTTACTATTAAAGTCCAGACTCCTGGCCAGTGTCCTAAAGGCTTTAATCCACTGAATTGTAGGTAAATAGCAGTGACCGAACCTAAAATAATACTGGACAATGCCCCGGCGGCTGTAGCTTTTTTCCAGAAAAAAGCTCCAAAAATTGAAGGGACAACTACTAATAACCCTACAGATGATGATACAGATAAAGTTGCAATTAAATCAAGTTTCTGACTGGCAAATAAAAGGCCAATAAATGCAATTATAATTATAACTATTTTACCAATTCTTAACTGTTTTATATTTTCTTCATCTCCCAGATTAGCAAACAAATCTCTTACTACAAGAGATGATAGAGTTAACATAATAGAATCTATAGTTGAGATTGCAGCTGCTGTTATACCAATCATTGCTACAAGACCTAAAACTAGAGGTACATATTCAGAACCAAGTAAAGCAGGAGTAGCCATATCTGCCTGTTCCAGACCAGGGATAAGTAACTTTGTGGAAAATCCCCATAAAACAGAAACTACAGTGTAAATAAATCCAAAAGCCAAAAATCCTTTAATCATTGTTTTCATTGCTTTTAAAGAACGGGGAATAAAAAGACGTTGACTTACCTGAGGATTGGAAATAGAAAAGAAAAACCAGGGTAAAGTCAATCCAAGAAAAGCTTTAAAATTAAAAAAACCTGGTCCAGGAACTGTTAAAAAATCTGGATATTCAGTTTTTATACTTCCAAAAAAGCTTACAAAACCACCTAAATGTTTATAAATAATAAAAAATAAAATTATAATACTGACTACGATCATAATTAATGACTGCAGAGAATCTGTCCAGGTTACAGATCGCATACCGGCAATTAAAGCCCAGGCTATCGCCAATAAAGCAGCAATTATAACTCCGGCCATAAAGGGGATACTTCCCCCTGATAAACCTGTCATTAAATAACCTACACCCATTAGCTGTACTGCTAAATAAGGAATTAGAAAAACACAGGCAGTAACTGCAGCAATCACTGCTATCCATTGATTATCATATCTATCTCCTAACATTTCATAAGGTGAAACATAATTGAATTTTTTCCCTACAAGCCAAAAACGCGGACCAAAAAAGGCAACAAGTGATAGACCGGAAAGATAAATCAACTCAAAACCT
>DATFIM010000039.1 GCA_035270125.1 Halanaerobiales bacterium
TTCAATAACTCTAAAGTTTTAGTAGTAATTCTATTTATCAATTGATGTTGAATAGGGCAATTATCCAGGGGAACAATATCATGGCTTCTTCTTTTAAAAAATCCAGCCATAATTTCTCCTTCATTATTTTCTTTTAAAGGAAATTGAGCTTTATTTCTATAATGCCAGGGATAATCCATACCACTAATATTATTTAAATTAAAATTTTTTAATTCTCCAATTTTATTTAACTGATCTTTTATTATTTTATTTTTTAATTCCAATTGATAGTCATAATTAATCTCCTGCAACTGACATCCTCCACACTTTTCATAAATCTCACAGGGAGGTTCTACCCTTTTAGCAGACTTTTCTATTACTTCTAAAAATTCTGCTCTTATATAATTTTTTTTAAATTTATAGATCTTTGCTTTAACTAATTCCCCAACAACACCTCTGTTAATAAAAACAGCTATACCTTGATAATGGCCAACCCTATCTCCTCCATAAGCCAGGTCATCAATTTCAATTTCTATTATATCACCTTTTTTTAAATTTTTAACTTCTTTATTCACTAAAAACACCTCATTAGTATTTTAACATCTTTTTTCACATAATAAAAGAGGGAGAAAATTCTCCCTCTTTTATACTTAATATTTAAATTCCTCTTTTTGTATACTCAGTATGAAGAAGTATATGAGCCTTATGACTACCAGGTTCTTCTAAATATTCATCATATATTTTTTTAATATATGGATTTTCATGAGATTTCCGTATTTTTTTTCCTTTATCTATATTATATAAAGCTTCCAGTCTTTTTTCTATCACTTCATCCCTGGGCGCTTTGGGTTGACCTCCACCACCTATACAGCCACCAGGACAGGCCATAAACTCTACAAAATGAAACTCTTCTCCATCTTTAATTCTTTCTAATATCTTTCTTGCATTACCAAGACCATTTGCAATAGCTACTTTAAAATTAATTCCAGCAATTTCAAGTTCGGCTTCTTTAAGACCTTTTATACCTCTGGTCATTTCAAAATCTAATTCTTTTAATTCTTCACCAGTAATAAACTCATAAGCAGTTCTTAAGGCAGCCTCCATTACTCCTCCACTGGAACCAAAAATATCCGCTGCTCCTGATGAAGTACCCAGAAGTTTATCATGTTTTACTTCTTTTAATTTATTTATATCTATACCGGCTTCTTTTATCATTCTTCCCAATTCTCTTGTAGTTAAAACATAATCTACATCATCTTTCATTTCTTCCCGATTAGCTTCATATTTTTTAGCTGTACAGGGCATGATTGAAACCACCACTATATCTTCTTGATTTATATTATTTTTTTCTGCATAATAACTATTTGCAATGGCTCCAAACATTTGTTGAGGAGATTTACAGGAAGAAATATGATCGAGAAATTCTGGATATTGATGCTCTATAAATTTAATCCAGCCAGGACTACAGGAAGTAAAGAGAGGTAAAGGTTCATCATTTTGAATTCTTCCTATCAATTCTGTAGCTTCTTCCATAATAGTAAGATCTGCAGTAAAGTTTGTATCAAAAACTTTATCAAATCCTAATTTTTTTAGGGCATCAACCATTTCTCCAGTAAAAATAGTTCCCGGTTCAAGGTCAAAAGCTTCTGAAAGAGCTACTCTTACTGCTGGTGCTGTCTGAACAACTACATGCTTATCTTGATCATAAAGTGCTTCCCAGACTTCATCAATATATTCTTTTTCAACAATAGCTCCAGTAGGACAAACATTGGCACACTGACCACATAATACACATAAACTATCTCCTAAATTATCATAATAAGAGGCACTTATTGTAGTTTCAAAACCTCTACCTTCTGCCATAATAGCTTCCACTGTTTGTATTTCTCTACAAACACTTTCGCATTTTCTACATAATATACATTTTTCCGGATCTCTGATTAAAGAAGGTGTAGAATCATCTTTAGCATATTCTGTTTTCTTTCCTTCAAATCTATTATCTCTAATCCCTAATTTTTCAGCTAAAAGTCTTAATTCACAGTCATCATTTTTTATACATGTCGGACAATCAATTGTATGATTAGAAAGAAGAAATTCTAAATTCATCTTTCTAGTTTTTCTAATTTTATTTGAGTTTGTCTTTATTTCCATACCATCAATTGCTGGAGTAATACAGGAAGCTTTTATTTCTCCTGTTTTTTCATCTTCCACAATACACATCCTACAGGCCCCAATTTCATTTATTTCTTCCAAATAACACAGAGTTGGTATTTCTCTTCCAATCTTTTTAGCCGCTTCAAGTACAGTTTTACCTTTTTTAACTTCTACTTTTTCATCATCTATCCACAATGTAATATTTTTGTCAGTCATTTCTATCCCCCTCTATTTATCTTCAACGTCACAGCGAAGGCAACGTTCTGCTTCTTCTACTGCTTGATCTTTAGAATAACCTTTTTCTACTTCTATAAATCCTTTTTTTCTTTCAGAAAGTAAAATGGTAGGCATTTTTACTCTATCTTTTTCTTCCTGTAAAATTTCAGAATTTATTTTTCTTTCTCTTTGTTTTTTAGGAACAATTACTCCATCTCCGCCAAGATATTTATCTATTGAACGAGCAGTTTCTTTTCCCTGTTGTATAGATTCAACTACAGTTGAAGGTCCAGTCACACAATCTCCTCCTGCAAAAATCCAGGGAATATTAGTACTATGATCATCATCAACTGAAATTAAAGAACCATAATCCATTTCAAGTTCCAAATTGCCATTATTAAAATCATCATTAACATTTTGTCCTATTGCAGAAACAACTACATCAACATCTAAAACAAAGTTAGAATTTTCTACTTCTTCAGGTTTTCTTCGACCACTATTATCAAATTCCCCACCTTTAATTTCAACACATTCAAGACCTTTGATTTTATTATTTTTACTTATTACTTTTACCGGATTAACTTGAAAATGCATTTTTACCTGTTCATATTTTGCTTCTTCAATTTCTTCTTTATGAGCAGGCATATCTTTTTCAGTACGTCTATAAACAATATTAACTTCATCAGCATTTAATCTAACTAAATTACGAGCAATATCAATTGCAGCATTTCCGCCGCCAATAACAGCCACTTTCTTATCTTCCATATTAATATCTTTTTCGAGATTTATATCTCTTAATAAATCTAATGCTGAATATACGTCTGGCAATTCATTACCTTCTATAGGAAGTGAGCGGTCTTCCTGGGCACCAACAGCCATATATACTGCCCAATAGCCTCTATCCTTAAGTTCTTTTAAAGTAATATCCTTTCCAATTTCAGTATTAACAACAAATTCAACTCCCATAGTAGTTAAAACTGCAATTTCTTCATTTAAAAGTTCTTTCGGCAAACGATATTCTGGGATAGCAGTAGCTAACATTCCACCTACAACTGATTCTGCTTCAAAAACAGTTACTTTATAACCCTTTTTCCTGAGATAAAAAGCAGCAGTTAATCCTGAAGGACCTGAACCAACTATCGCTACTTCTTTTTCTTTTTCTTCTTCTATTTCTGGAACAGGAAAAGCTCCCTCTTCTTCTAAAAGATGATCACTAACAAATCTTTTAAGTTCTCTTATAGCTAAAGCCTCATCTATAGAATTCCTGTTACATGAATTTTCACATAGGTTATAACAAACTCTTCCACAAATTAAAACCAGCGGATTTTCTTCCTGAACAACTTTATAAGCTTCTTTATATTTTCCCTGACGAACAAGATCAATATACATTGGTACATCTACATTAGCGGGACAGGAGTTTTGACATGGTGAATTAAATAAGGTAGCACAAACTGAAGCTTCACAATAATCATTTTCAATGTGCTCTTTATATTCATTTTCAAAATATCGAATTGTACTTAATACTGGGTTTGCAGCTGTTTGACCTAGTCCACAGAATGCAGAGTCTTTAATAACTTCACCCATTTCTTTTAATAATTCTATATCTTCTAATTCACCTTCACCATTAGTAATTTTCTCTAATATTTCTAACATTCTTGTTGTACCAATTCTACAGGGAGTACATTGACCACAGGATTCATCTTTGCAAAAATCTATAAAGTATTTAGCAAGGTCAACCATACAGGTTTGATCATCCATAATAATCATTCCACCAGAGCCCATAATAGTTCCTAATTCCTGCAAAGACTCATAATCTATTGATACATTTAAATGTTCTATAGGTATACAGCCACCGGAAGGACCTCCAGTCTGGGCTGCTTTGAATTTATTTCCATTTTCTAAGCCTCCACCAATATCAAAAATAACTTCACCAATCTTAGTTCCCATTGGAACTTCTACAAGTCCATTATTTTTTATTTTACCTGCTAGAGCAAAAACTTTAGTGCCCGGACTTTTTTCAGTACCAAATGATTTAAACCATTCACTACCATGTCTAACAATTTCCGGTACATTAGCTAAGGTTTCTACATTATTAATAATTGTTGGTTTTTCCCAGAGTCCACTTTCAGCAGGATAAGGAGGTTTAGGTTTAGGTTCTCCTCTTTCTCCCTCAATAGATGAAATTAAAGAAGTTTCTTCCCCACAAACAAATGCTCCTGCACCTAATCTAATATCTAAATCAAAGCTAAAACCACTTCCAAAAATATCTTCTCCTAATATACCTATTTCTTTTGCATCTTTAATTGCTTTTTTCAATCTTTTTAAGGCTAAAGGATATTCAGCCCTACAGTATATAAAACCTTTAGTTGCTTCAATAGCATATCCAGCAATTACCATTCCTTCTATTAATCTATGTGGATCTCCTTCTAAAATACTTCTATCCATAAATGCTCCAGGATCACCTTCATCAGCATTACAAATTAAATATTTTTGTTCTGCATTATTATCATGAGCAAATTTCCATTTCAAACCAGTAGGAAAACCTGCTCCTCCCCGTCCTCTTAAATTTGCCTCTTTTATTAAATTAACAACATCTATTGATTCCATTTCATTTAATATTTTTGCTATTCCTTGATATGCTTCATTAGCTATAGCCTCTTCTATACTTTCAGGATCAATTTTACCACAATTTTTTAATACAATTCTTTTCTGATCTTTAAAAAAGTCATTTCCTGTATCAATAGTCCATTTTGATATAATATTATTTTGAACAATATGTTGAAAAACAATTTCTCTTACTCTTTCTTTATTCAAATCACCATAAAAAGTGGATTCATTATTCTCTCTTATTTCTATAAGAGGTTCTCTAGCGCAAAGACCAATACATCCCGTTTTTTCTAATTTAATATTCTCTAAATTCCTATTTTCAATTTCATCTTTTATTGCTTCCCATACTTCTTCAGCCCCGGCAGCAATTCCACAGGTGCCCATTCCTACTGCTATTACTATTTCTTTATTATCTTTTTGAGTATTAAAATAGTTTTCTTTAATGTCATCAAGTTTATTTTTTAATTTCACAATATGCCCTCCTTACATTTCACCATTTTTATATTTTTCTAATATTTTTACTGCTTTATCGGGATTTAATAAACCATGAGCTTTTCCATTTACAGTCATAACAGGAGCAAGCCCACAGGCACCCAGACATCTTACTACTTCTAGAGAAAAAATTCCATCATCAGTTGTATCTCCAGAACTAATATCATAAACTTCTTCTATTTTTTCAATAATATCTACTGAACCTTTAACATAACAGGCTGTACCTTTACAAATTGCAATTTGATATTTACCCTGAGGTTTATCTGAAAAATGAGCATAAAAAGACATAACACTACTAATCTTACCAGGAGCTAAATTTAGATCTCTGGCTATCTTTTTTTGTACTCTTTTAGGAATATAACCCAGCAATGCCTGTACTTTATGCAAAACTTCTATTAAAGCATCACTGTCATTTCCTACATTAGCAATATACTTATCGATTTTTTCGTTAACTTCCCTCCAATCAATTTCTTCTTCCTTATTGATATTTTTTTCTTTGGTATTCTCCATTTTTTTCCTCCTTGTGAAATAAATAATAAGTTATATTTTTTAAAAAAATAATGTAGATTTAAATAAGAATTTTTTCACAAAATACTTGTTCACTTATTTAATGTTGCAAATACCATGCCATCATTTTTTTTAGCCGATCAGCCCTATATTAGCAGGTTTTTTACAAATCATCAGCTATATTGTAATTTTCACTACTGAGATTTAATGCAATTTTGCATTTAAAATATGAAAAAACCTCACCTATATATAGGTGAGGTCTGGAACAAAGCCTGTTATAGTCTTAATGCGTTAATGCATCATTTAATGCGTTTTTGCATCAAATAATTTATTTTTTGAAATATTTATTTAATTTTCTGACCACAGTTGATTGATTTACATTTAACTTGTCAGCTATATCATAGGTAGATGCTCCATTTTCTTTTGCCATTTCTAATAATCTTTTTTCTACTTTAGTTACAGCCTGTTTTAAAGGCATTAATTCATTTATAGCTATAGAAGGCTCAGATCTTGATTCAGTATTTTTTATAAATTTCTCCAACTTATTTTTAGTTATTATTTTTTCACTTGAAGTTACTATTATTCTTTCAATTAAATTATTTAATTCCCTAACATTCCCGGACCATTTCCTTTTTTCTAAATATTCATAGCTGTTTTCTGTAAAAACAATTTCTTTATCATATTTTCTACTCATTTTTTTTCTAACTAAATCAACCAGTGGTTTAATATCTTCTCTTCTATTTCTAAGTGGAGGTATTTCTATAGGCACTACATATAATCTGTAATAAAGATCCTCTCTGAATTTATTCTCCCTTACCATTTTTTCTAAATCTCTATTAGTTGCCGCAATTAATCTAAAATCTACATCTATTGATTTAACACCACCAATTCTACTAACTTTATGTTCCTGTATTACCTGAAGCAATTTAGCCTGCATATTTAAGGGTAATTCTCCTATTTCATCTAAAAACAAGATACCATTATCAGCTAATTCGATTTTTCCTGCCTTCCCTTCTTTTTTTGCTCCACTAAAAGCCCCTGTTTCATAACCAAATAATTCTGATTCAAGTAATGTTTCGGGAATAGCTGCACAATTAATTTTAACAAAATTATTTCTTTCTTCACTTTTATCATAAATATATCTAGCAATAACCTCTTTTCCTGTTCCAGATTCTCCAGTTATTAAAACAGTAGAATCACTTGCTGCTATTCTTTCAGCCATATTTATTATTTTCTTCATTGCCAGAGATTTTTTAATAATATAACCAGAATCAGTTTCTATTTCATCATTTTCTTTATCTAAATAATGTTTTAACTTTTTATTTTCATCGTTATTTTTCATAACTTTATAAAACTTTTCTAAATCTCGAGCATTAACAATTATTTTTGATAAAGATCCATTATTTTCAAAAACAGGAGTAGCAGTAGCAAGTATTCTTTTATTAGATTTACTTTTTTGCATAAGAGAAATTTCTCTTTTTTCATTTAAAGAAAGCAATGCTACTGAAGGATAAATTACTTTTTCTTTTTCTAATTTATTCATATTTTTTCCTATAACATTTTCTTGATTAGAATTAATCATTTTAAGATAAGAATTATTAACCCTTATAATCTTACCTTTGGCATCTATTACTACCATTCCATCAAAAGAAGAATCTATGATTCTATCTAACTCAATATTTAATTTTTGTACTTTTTTTATTTCATCTCTTTTTTCAGATACTAAATAAGGTAAACACATCTCAAGTTCTGCAATCCCCTGATAAACTGCCAATGCTTTGTTTTTACATGTTTCATAGCCACAGGCCCCACAATTTAATAAGTCAGCCTCTTTATATTTATTAGTTTTATTTAATATTTCCCAAATTTCATCTTCACTAGCAGCTGGTAGTATTTTTGAATCTTTATTAAAATGAGTTGAAAGATCGAGATGATCACAGATTTCTTTTATATATATTGGTTTTTCTCCACTATATTCATTTTCCTTTGCTCTTCTATTATTAACTACTTCATTTTCTACAAAATCATTAACAGATTTAATTTTTTTGAAATAACCTTTATTCGCTAGATCAACTCCATTAATACAACCCTCACAAAATAATAAATCTACAAAATCAGGAGATAATTCATCCTCAAGAATTGAGTTAAATAAATCTCTTATTTTTTCCTCCCCTTCAACTCTTATAGAAGTATTAGAAATATCCTTATTTTTAAGTGCATTTAACAATCCCCCGGCAAGAGCCATTTTCCTGGAATCACTGGAAGGTTGATTATTTTCAATTGAATTTTTCTTACTTTTCAAAAAATTATTGTCATTAAAATTTTCCTTTTTCTTATCTACTTCCTCAGTAATTTCAAATAATTCATTATAAGTTAAGGTTCCGACAACTTTATCTTCTTCCATAAGTTCATCTTTTTTAGCCTGACAGGGACCAATCATTACAATCTGATAATCATCATCTTCTACTTCATTTATATATTTAACTAAAGCTTTCATAGGAGATACTATAGGAGCTAAATTTTTAACAAGTTCAGGATAATATTTTTCTATAAATTTAACTGCTACCGGACAGGTAGAAGATAATACTGTTTTTTCAGCATTATTAAGATGTTTTTCATATTCCTCAATAACCATTTCTGCACCCCAGGCAACTTCATATATTTTATTAAATCCAATTTTTCTCAATATATTTTTCCACTCAGCAAAACTTGCCTCAGAAGAAGCGGGAAAACTGGGGGCAAGACCAGCAATTACCTTTTTCTCAGAATTTAATATTTTTTTAATTTCATTTTTAAAATTATAAACTTCTTTTGCTTTTTGGGAACATATATTTATACACTGAGCACAATTTATACATCTTTCTTCTATAATTTCTGCTCTCCCATCATTAACTTGAACTGCACGAACAGGACAATTTCTGACACAGGCATAACATTCATGGCAGTCATCTTTAACTGTTTGAAGTAATTTCACATTTAACACTCCTTTTACTTCAACTTTGTGATAATTTTCATTTTATGATTGATTTAATTATACACTTTTTAGCAAAAAAATTCAATTGTAAAAATTGACAATATAGGCCCTATAATATATCATATTGTGTAGTATTATTAATTTATTTATTATTTTTATTTAAATTTAGGAGTGGTTTTATGAAACTCAATAAAAAGTCAGAGCGAATGGGAACAGAACCCATTTTACCTTTGCTCTTTAAATTATCTGTACCCTCTATTATAGCCATGGCTATTCAGGCTTTATACAATGTTGTAGACAGTATTTATGTGGGAAGATTAAGCACAAATGGACTTTCAGCTTTATCATTAAGTTTTCCAATCCAGCTTATTATTATTGGAATAGCTGTAGGAACAGGAGTAGGTACAAGCTCTCTTATTTCAAGACTTCTTGGAAAAGGCAATAAAAAAAGAGCTTCAAATGCAGCTGAGCATGTAATTTTAATTACTATTACTTATGGAATTTTATCTGCTATTGTTGGTTTTTTATTTGCAGATAAATTGATACAATTCTTTACTAATGATCCTACTTTAATTGCTCTTAGTACTGAATATATTAGTGTAATATTAATTGGAGGAATTGCTCTATTTTTCCCCATGATTTCAAATAATATATTAAGGGGAGAAGGTAATACTGTTACCCCAATGATTGCAATGGTCCTGGGAGCTGTAATAAATATTATTATTGATCCCTTTTTTATTTTTGGATTTTCCTTTTTTCCAAGATTAGGAGTACAGGGAGCAGCAGTTGCAACTGTTTTAGCAAGGTCAATTAGTGGAATTTTCCTTATATTTATGCTTTTTAGTGATAAAAATGAATTGAAATTAAATTTTTCTGATTTTAATTTTGATTTTTCAATAATAAAATCAATTTATCAGGTGGGATTTCCAGCGATGGTCATGCAGTTTATGGCAAGTTTCATGTTAGGAGGCATGAATAGAATTTTAGGTTCTTTTTCTAATACTGCTATTGCTGCTGGCGGAATATATTTTAGACTCCAATCTTTTGTTTTTATGCCTGTTTTTGGTTTAAATCAGGGTTATATGCCTTTAATAGGTTATAATTATGGTCATCAAAATCCAGAAAGAATAAAAAAAGCTATTAAATATACATTTTTAGTTGCTTTTGCTTTTACGACCTCTGGCTTTATAATATTTCAAACAATACCGGTTCAATTGATAAAACTTTTTAATAGTGATCCTGAACTTCTTAGAATTGGGAAAACTGCTTTAAAAACTATAAGTCTTGCTTTTCCTATAATTGGACCTGCAATAATTGTTTCTACAACTTTTCAGGCCATAGGAAAAGGATTACCAAGCTTAATTCAATCATTTACACGTCAAATTATAATTTTACTTCCTTTAATGTATATTTTAGGAAATAAATTTGGACTTTCTACTCTCTGGTATGCATTTCCAATATCAGAATTAGTAAATATAATTATAGCTAGTGTCTGGTTATATTTTACTTTAAAAAAGGTTTTTTATAGATTAGAAAAAGAGAGTATTTAATATTTTTTCAAAAAACAAAAAAGCTCTGGACTGAAAAATCCAGAGCTTTTTATTATTTATGTTGAATATTCAAATCAGCATATGATGTACTTAAAATAATCTTCTTTTCACCATTTCCCTGTTGATAATTAAACTCTTTTTTATTATCTTCCTGAACACTACTACCACCAAAATTAACTCTTATATCACCATATCTAGTTTCTCCATCAATTTCATAATTTTTTAATTCTCTATCTAATTCTACCGTAACGTCAGCATATCTACCATCTATTTTAGTATCATCTATTACATTATTAACCACTATATTACCAAATTCAATATCTGAATTTAGTTTACCATTTATTTTATCAATTTCCACATTTGTATACTTAGAATCTAAGATTAAACCTTTTATATTATAAAAACTAATATCACCATAACTTGCATTTATTTTCATATCTCTTTCAATATTTTCTACACTAGTTCTATTATAAGCGGCTGTCACTTGCATCTCTTTCCCTTGAGATATCTCACTTAATTTTAAATTTCCAAATTTATTAGTTATAGTAATTTCTTCTCCTCCAATATTTCTAATAATAGATTCTTGATATCTATTAGAAAGGTCAACACCATTATTGAAATTGCTTACCTCTAAAAGACCAAATTTATTATTTAATTCTAAATACATTGATTTAGGAGCACTTATTATATAATCAACTTTTACTCCTTTTACCTCTTCTGGTTTGTTTTCAACTGGTACTTTTACTTCTATACTATTATTTTTCTTTAATGTTGTAATTTCTGCCTTTTTAGCATAGCTTTCTGCTATATCCTGTTTATTACTATAAATTGTTATAGTTGCTTTAATATCAATATCTTCTCTTTCTTCTCCATTTATTTTTATAGAACCAAGATTATTATTTAGTATAAATTTATTTCTTCCTTCTCTTTCAATTATCAATTCCCGATCAATTGAGGATTTATGACTGGTATTAGTTTCATTATTAAAACTGACAGTATTTTCATTAAAAGTATTAGTTTCTAATCTTCTAAAAAATAATTCAAATACATTTGAACCAGCTAAATTAAAATCTGTGATCATAATTCCAATTAAAATTATTATCAAAACAGTAACAATAGTACTTTTTTTCAAATGAATTACCTCCTTAAACTTCCAAATATTTTTCTAATAATAATGAACCCAGATAAAAAACAAATAATATCATTAATAATAAACTAACAATTGGAGCACTATTAAGATATATAGTTTGAAAAGTAACTTCACCCATTGATACACTAAATCCTTTGACAGGTATATTAGGCAACCAATTAAATATTGGTGATATTAATGATGCAACTCTATAAATTAAATAATTTGTCAATATGAATACTACAATACTAATTAATCCTTTAAACCTGCTATAAAATCTACTTACAAGACAGGAAAATTGACTTAAGATATAAGGAACCATTCCAAAAACTATATATGCTATACCTATTAAAAAAGATGTTTTATAAATATAGCTTTTTGATATATAAGATGGTAATTGCGAAATAAAACTTTTATCGTTAATCAAAAATACCATTAAAGCTGTAAATAAAACAACTGATAAATAATAGCTAAAACCGGCAGCTAATTTTGCAAGACTTATTTTCCATCCTGGTGAAGGAAAGGTTAATAACATATATATGGTATCATCTTTCCATTCATGTCTATAAGATTGATAACCCTGCCAGAGCATAATAAGTGGGAAAAATGATGTTGGCAAAAAACTCAAACCTAAAATTAATTCACTGGGCCAAACACTACTTTTATAAAATAAAAACAACTCCCAGGCAAGCACAATTAAAATACTTACTAGTAAGAAAAATAACATTGACCTTATTTCTTTTTTATAAAGAGATATAAAACTTTTCATTACACAAAAACCTCCCTTGACATATCCTGTATTGATTTTTCTCTTTCTTTTCTTAAATCATCAGCATTACCCTGTAATTTAATTTCTCCATTTTCTAAAAAAACTACATAATCAAAAAATTTCTCTGCTTCTAATACTTCATGAGTTGATAATATAATACTTTGAGTTTCAGCATTATATTCACTTATTAAACTTTCTAAAATCTGGGCTCTTGATTTGGGATCAATCCCTGCAAGTGGTTCATCCATAATTATTAAAGGTACATTTCGTGACATTGCTAAGATTAATTTTACTCTTCCAACCATCCCTTTTGATAGATCTTTAATTTTCATTTCAGGTTTCAAATTCATAAAATCAGTTATCTCTTCAGCCTTATCTGTATCAAAATTACTAAATTGATTATTAGTAAAATTGATTACTTCCTCTATTTTCATCCAATCATAAAAATGATTTATTTCCGGCAGAAAGGCAATTTCATTTTTTAATTTGTAATCAAGTTTTTTATCAAAAACTTTCAAATCTCCACCTGTAGCCTGAGTCAATCCAGCAATTATCTTTAACATTGTTGATTTACCACTTCCATTGGGGCCAATTAAACCAGTTATTTTTCCTCCAGGTAATTTCAAATCAATTCCTTTTAAAGCTTTTATACCAGGATATTTTTTCTGAATATTTTTTAATTCTACCACATAACTTCTATTTAGTTCCATTAAATTTTCCTCCTTTAAATTTTTTCTAAGTTCTTTTTAACTACCTGCAAAATATCTTTTTCATTAAAACTAAGTGATTTCATTTCACTTATAAATTTATCAACAGTTCTATTTGCCATTTCCTCTGAAATTTCTTTTACTATTTTTTCATCATTTATTATAAATGTCCCTAGCCCTCTCTTAGTTTCTACCAGATCCAAATTTTCCATTTCCCTATATGCTCTTTGAATAGTATTTGGATTAACTTCAACTTTTTTAGCCATTTTCCTTTGAGATGGGAGTTTATCTCCTGGTTTTAATTCACCTCTTACAATCATCTTTTTTATTTTATCAATAATTTGTTCATAAATAGGTTTAGAAGCATCATATTTTAACTTCATTTTCTCCCCCTTTCTCTAGCTCTGCCTCTCGAAAAATACAATATATTATTAATTGATTTTATTTATTAGTGCACCATTTAACTAGTACACTATAAGTATATAATTATTTTTTGCTTTTGTCAAGGTTTTTGAAAATTTTTTTTAAATAAAAAAACCTTATAATAGTCAGTTTTATACTGACCATTATAAGGTAAAACCTTTCCTCTAGATTATTCATTTTTTCAATAATAATTAAAATTCTATACCTGCAATTTTATAATCTTTTACTTTTTTAAAACCAATATCTTTAGCAACTTTAAGTGAAGGGATATTTTTGCTATCACAGTGCCATTGAGGATTTAAATTTTTTTCTATACAATCTAAAACTGTTCTAGCAACTACTAATTTAGCATATCCCTTCTTTTGATGTTCTTTTATAGTTGCTACTGCAAGTTCATAGTCCCTATCTTTAACATATACGGAAAATGACCAACTAACTATTTGATTATTTTTTAATAAAAAATAGCCAATACCTTTTTCTTCAAAATCTCTGCAATTTTTCCAGAAAGAATTTATCCATCCTTTCATGTTTTTTAAATTATTATAATTCTGTTCAAAGGTAGAACAGCTTATTTTTTTCAAATAAAGATTATTACTTATTTCTTCTTTCCATTTATATTTAAGCTTATCAAATTCATAGAATTGTCTATCAATATCTTTAATTTCATAATTATCAAAGATAATATTTATTTTATTTCTCCAGGTATTAGATGGGTAATAAATATTAAAACCTGGAATATAACCTTCTTTTGCTGCAGGAATTAATTTTTCATTAATTAAAATAGATAATTTTTCAACAACTTCATCTGAAATCCTGCCACTAATAAATAACTCTGTTATTTCATTCCAGATAAGAGCAGTTTCAGGTTTTTGAATATTATCTACATAAATTTGTCCTCTTGTATTATTATCAATTATTGATTTAATAGCCAAGTTATCAGAAAATTTTCGGAAAATTTTTTCTACTTTTTTATAACTACTTTTATTCAAGTTTTGCATTTTATATCAATTCCTTTGATGTTTATATTTTATAAAATAATCCAGTATTTACATTCTCCATTATTTATTTCTGATAATTTGCCGCCATTTGCTTCTATAACTTTACGAGAAGCATAATTATCATTATCACAAGTAATTAAAACTTTTTTAATTTCTTTTTCTTTAGCTTTTTTTAATAATTCATTTAAGAGTTTTTTACCATAACCTTTCTCTCTTTCTTCAGGCCTTATTGCATATGCAATATGACCCCCAATTTTTCTTAAGTTTTCATTAAGATAATGTCTGAGTTTAGCCATTCCAACCGCTTTCCCATCTATATAGAACCAATAAATTGTCTGGGGCACATATTCCGATTTTAAACCTATACCATTTGCCATATCAACATTATCTGAAAGATACTCTTTATATTCTTTATAAGTTAGTCCATAAGCTTTATTTTGAAATCCATTTTCTCCTGATACAATTTCCTGGAGCATATCGTATACTTCTCTACCATCATCTTTAGTTAACTCTTTTAATTCAATATCCATTTTATCACCTTCTTTATATTAATCACCTAATAAATTGGGGATGCGCCCCTCAAATTCTTCAGCTAAAATATCCATGAAAATGTCATCATATTTATCTTCTCCCACTATAAATGCATTTCTTCTTCTACCAATTTCTTTAAACCCACATTTTTTATAACATTTAACCGCTCTTTTATTAAAAGAATGAACTTTAAGCATTATATTATTAAGATTTAAAATATTAAAAGCATAATCCAACAATAAATTTATTACTTCAGTGCCATACCCCTTATTCCAATAATCTTTTTCTCCTATAAAAATTCCCAATTCAGCTGTTCCATGCACAAATTCAACATCCATTAACCCACAATTACCTATAAGTTTATCTTCATTTTTTTCTACTATGGCAAAATTATATCCTTCCTTGCTCATATTTTCTAAAATCTCTTTTTCTTTTTCTAGAGAAATAATTTTTGGGGCCATAGTCAAATTTAAAGATAATTTAAGATCATTTAACCATTCAACATATTTTTCATTATCTTCTGGATTAACAGGAGATAAATAAATTCTTTCACCAACTATTTTTTTGAAATATTTCATAATAACCATCCTTTCTATT
>DATFIM010000040.1 GCA_035270125.1 Halanaerobiales bacterium
AAAATGAGTTAAGAGAAGAGGAGGATAAATAAATGTTAGCATTAGTAGCTGCTTTACCTATTATTATAGTTGGAGTTTTGATGATCGGTTATATGTGGCCAGCAAGTAAGGCAATGCCTTTTGGCTGGGGTTCTGCATTAATTATTGCTGCAATTGGTTGGAATATGCCAGCAAATTGGTTAACAGCAGCAACAATTGGAGGAGTAATAAATGCTTTTGATATTTTATTAATAGTTTTTGGTGCTTTACTTATTTTACAACTTATGAAAAAAAGTGGAGGAGTACATGGGATTTCTCACTCTATGACATCAGTTTCTGTAGATAGAAGAGTACAGGTAATTATTATAGCCTGGCTTTTAGGTTCTTTCTTTGAAGGAGCAGCTGGCTTTGGTACTCCAGCAGCTGTTGGAGCCCCTTTGCTTGTTGGAATGGGTTTTCCACCCCTTATTGCTGCTACTTCAGCCTTGATAGCTGACAGTGCTGCTGTAAGTTTTGGAGCGGTTGGTGTTCCTATCTGGGGTGGATTTGCTGCTATAGAAAATTTAATAGAGTTTCCCCTTGAACATAATGGAGCTTTATTAACTTTTGCTCAATTTTTAGATAATATAGGTGCTTTTACTGGTTTGCTTCATCTGCTTGTTGGATCATTTATACCGCTGGTTATAGTGGCATTAATGACAAAAATAGTAGATGGTACTTATAAAAAAGGTTTAGAAGTCTGGCCTTTAGCACTTTTAGGTGGATTAGTTTTTACTGTGCCAGAATTCCTTATAGCATATTTTGTAGGTCCAGAACTTCCTGCTTTATTAGGTTCTTTAATTGGTTTACCTATTTTTCTTTTTATAGTTTCAAAGGGGATTTTAGTTCCAGAGGAAAAATGGGATTTTCCACCTCATGAAGAATGGGAAGATGACTGGGAAGGAAAAGTTAAAGCTGGTGAAGAAGATGTAGATGCTAATAAGGCTAAGATAACAACCTTTAAAGCCTGGTTACCATATGCACTTATTGGTATTATTTTACTCATTGGTCGTTTAGAAGTCTTTAATTTAACTCCTATTTTAAAGTCATGGTCAATAGGAATGACAAATATTTTAGGAACAGATATTGGAAAAATGATAACACCTTTTTATAATCCAGGGGTATTTCCATTTATCTTTGTAGCTATTTTAATTCCTTACATGCATGGTATGAAAAAAGGAGAAGCAAAAGAGGCCTGGAAGGAAACTTTTTCAATGATAAAACCTGCTGCTATAGCTTTATTTTTTGCCCTGTCAATGGTATATATTATGATGAATTCAGGAGGAGCGACAGGTCAGGATTCAATGTTAATAGTAATGGCTAAATTTGCTGCAAAAACAGTAGGAGGAATTTGGTATCTTGTAGCTCCACTTGTAGGTATACTTGGAGCATTTATTTCTGGTAGTAATACTACTTCTGATATTATGTTTGGACCTTTTCAATATGGAACAGCTGTTGCTTCTGGAATGCCGGTAACACCTACTCTAGCATTACAGGCATTAGGAGGAGCTGCTGGTAATATGATTTGTATTCATAATGTTGTTGCTGCTTTAACTACTGTTGGGTTAGTTGGTAAAGAAGGACTTGTAATTAGAAAGAACTTACCTATTGCATTACTTTATGGTATAATCGCAGGAATATTAGCCTGGATTACAGTAGCTTTCTTTACACCTATGATTTTTTAACAAAAATATCAATTTGAATGGAAATTGTTGAAGAAATGCTTTAGTGGTCTGGCCCTTTAATATGTTTAAGTTGTATTGGCTTATTAGAATGATTAATATAAGGAGGTAAAGAAATTGAATATAGTTATACCAATTAAACAGGTTCCAGAAACAAGTAATGTTAAGATGGACGAAGAAACAGGTACAATGAAACGTGAGGGTGTAGAAAGTATTATAAATCCCCTTGATCTTTATGCAATAGAGAGTGGAATTCAGTTAAAAGAAAAATATGGAGGTAAAATCACAGTTATTACAATGGGTCCTCCTTCAGCAGAAAAAGCCTTAAGAGAAGCAATAGCAATGGGGTGTGATGATGGTGTATTATTATCTGGAAGAGAATTTGCCGGTTCTGACACCTGGGCAACTTCTTATGCCATTTCTACTGCAATTGAAGAAATGGATTATGATTTGATATTAGCAGGTGAAAGAGCTACAGATGGTGATACTGGACAGGTCGGTCCAGGTATTGCATCATGGCTTGATCTTACACTTTCTACTTATACTTCAGAAATAGTTGATGTAAATTTAATTGAAGATGAAGAAGTGGACTATACTACTACTGAAACCAGTTCGATTGTAGTTGAAAGAATGGTAGAAGAAGGTTATGAAAAGCTGGAGTTACCACTGCCTGCTTTATTGACAGTTGTTAAGGAAATTTCATTTCCACGTTTACCTACTTTAAGAGGAAAACAGCGCTCAAGGAAGGTTGATATACCACAGTGGAATTTAGAAAATCTTGATATGGATGAAGATTATTTAGGACTACAGGGTTCTCCAACTCGAGTTGTTAATATTGATCATCCAAAAGTTACACGTGGTGGAACAGTTGTAGATGTAAGAGAGGATGGAAATATAGAAGAGGCAGTCTCTCAACTTATTGACTATTTAAAATCAGAAGAATTAGTATAGGAGGTTATATAAATGGAATATAATGGAGTATGGACACTTGGAGAAGCAAGAAATGGTGAAATAAAAGAAGTTTCCTTTGAATTATTAAGTAGAGGACGCAAACTTGCAGATAAATTAGATGAAGAATTAGTATCATTGGTAATTGGAGATAAAATTACTGAAGAAAAGGCAGAAGAGTTGATTAAAAGAGGTGCAGATAAAGTATTATTAATGAATTCTCCTGCTCTAAAAGATTTTATTGTAGAGAATTACAGTAATGTAATTGAAGATTTAATAGAAGAATATAAACCTGAAATAATTCTGGCAGCTGCTACTTCAATGGGAAGAACAGTAATGCCTTATATAGCTATAAAAACTGATGCTGGTTTAACAGCTGACTGTACTGACTTAGATATTGAAGAAGATACAGGTAATTTACTTCAGACAAGACCTGCAATCGGGGGTAATATCCTGGCTACTATTAAAACTCCTAATCATAGGCCACAGATGGCAACAGTAAGGCCTCATTCAACAAAACCTGCAGAAAAAGATGAGAATCGTACAGGTGAAATAGTCCATCTTAAATTTGACAGTTCTTTATTAGATGGAAGAGTGAAAAAAATTGGATTCCGTAAAAATGAAGAAGATGCAGTTAATATTCAGGATGCTGATGTTATAGCTGCAGGTGGAAAAGGACTTAAAAAAGGTGAAAACTTTGCTATGATTAGAGAACTTGCCGGTTATTTTGATGGAGCAGTTGGTGCTTCCCGTGATGCAGTAGATAGAGACTGGATTTCTTATCCCTATCAGGTAGGGTTAAGTGGTAAAACAGTTACACCAAAACTCTATTTTGCAGTTGGTATCTCAGGAGCTATTCAACATTTAGCTGGTATGAAAACTTCGGAAAATATTATTGCAATTAATGAAGATCCTGATGCTGATATATTCAAAGTATCAGACTTTGGAATCGTAGGGGACTTATTTGAAATTGTTCCTGAATTGAACAAGCAATTGGCTGAGGAGGTAAAATAATGAAATATAATCCGGTCACAGAAGATATTTTGGCTGAATTAAGAGAAATTGTCGGTGAAAAAAATGTTTTGACAGAAGAAGAAAAAATAGAAGCTTATTCTCATGATGAAACTCCAGCTGAAGAATATGGTCATATGCCAGAAGTAGTTTTAACACCTAATAGTGCAGAAGAGATTTCTAAAATCATGAAGCTGGCTAATAGAGAATTAATTCCGGTTACACCATCTGGAGCTAGAAGTGGTCTTTCTGGAGGAGCTATTCCTGACCATGGTGGAATTGTAATTTCTATAGAAAATATGGATGAAGTTGTAGAAATAGATTATGATAATTTGATGATGGTCTTAGAACCAGGGGTAATTACCAATAGTGTAAATGAAATGCTAGAAGACAGTGGCCTCTTTTTTGCAGGGTATCCAATGAGTGTAGAAACCTGTTATTTAGGTGGTAATATTGCCGAAAATGCTGGTGGAGGTAAAGCTGTAAAATATGGTGTTACCGGTCGTTATGTAATGGGACTTGAAATTGTTACTCCAACTGGAGAAATAGTTCAACTTGGAGGAAAAAGAGTTAAAGATGTAACTGGCTATGATCTAAAACAATTGATTGTTGGATCAGAGGGAACTTTAGGAATAGTAACTAAAGCAACTATCAAACTATTACCTAAACCTACTCAAAGAGTTGGATTATTAGCATTGTTTGAGGATGAAGAAACTGCTATATCTACTGTTCCAAAAATTATGACTGAAGGAAGAATTATTCCAACCAGTATTGAATTTATGGACAAACTTTCTGTTAAAACTTCCTGTGAATATCTAAATGAACATTTACCGTATCAGGAAGCAGGAGCGATGCTCTTAATAGAAGTTGATGGTAATAAAGAAGATGTTGTTAATGCAGATAGTGAAACTATCGGAGAGCTTTGTCTTGATAATGATGCAATTGAAGTTTATGTAGCAGATAATCATACAACCAGGGAAAGAATTTGGAGTGTACGTCGTAATATTGCAGAGGCTTTTAAGGTTGTTAGTCCTCATCAGAGTTTAGAGGATATTGTTGTTCCAACTGCTAATATACCAAAATTAATGCCTTATTTAGATGAAATATCAGAAAAATATGATATACAAATTCCCTGTTATGGTCATGCAGGTGATGGGAATTTACATGCTACTTTAGTTAAAAATCCCGATCATTCTATGGAAAAATGGGCAGAGATTGAAGAAGAAGCTTTAGTTGATTTATATGAAGCAACTAAAGAGCTGGGTGGTACTTTAAGTGGTGAACATGGTATTGGATCCAAGCGTAAAAAATATATGGATATGATGATGGATCCAACTGAACTCCAGCTTATGCGCGGTATCAAAAAGGCTTTTGATCCTAATAATATTATGAATCCAGGTAAAATCTTTGACATGGAAGATGAGTAATAAGAAAGGGGTAATAAAATGCCTGAATTACAATTTCCTTATGGAAGAGAAAAATTGAATTTAGAACTTCCAGCTGATAGATTAAATGGAACATTGTTTTCTAGTGCTCATGAATATGAGACCAATAAAAGTGAGAGTGAAATAGTAAAAGAGGCTATGGCCAATCCAATTGCCAGTTCAAAACTCAAAGAATTGGCTAAAGGAAAAGATAAGATAGTTATTATATCCAGTGATCATACCAGACCGGTGCCCAGCCATATTACTATGCCGATTTTAATTGATGAAATAGAGAGTGTAAATAGTGAAGCAGAAATTACAATTTTAGTTGCAACTGGCTTTCACAGAGCTTCAACAGAAGAAGAACTGCGAGATAAATATGGAGATAGAATAGTTGATGATATAAATATTG
>DATFIM010000041.1 GCA_035270125.1 Halanaerobiales bacterium
TCATACAAATGATGATATTAAACCTTACAGATTGGGTAGATATATTTTTATGTACACCTCAACAAATTCACAGGTATACGGAGAAAAGTATATTCCGCAAATAAAAAGAAGCCTCCCCGGTATTAAAATAATTTTAGCAACTAAAGATACATACACCAGAAAAGAGTTAATTAAAGTATATCAAAAATGTTTTTTAGGCCTTAGATTAACAAAACATGATGGGTTAAGTAATACGGTATCCGAACTGGGATTGATGGGGCGGAGAGTTGTTTGGAATGGGAACACTCCGAATGCAATAAATTATCGTACTGTAAGCGATATTGTAAAGATTATTAAAAATGAAAGTAATTACATGGGAAAATTCACTCCCAAAGTAGCAACAGAGGTAAAAGAATACCTCCAATTTAGGGATGATTGGTTAGATACTGATTTTTATAAAGATAAAAAGTTTCCTAAAAAGGAAACAATAATAAAAATCAAGCCTGCCAAAAAAAATGACAAATGTTCGGTTATTATTAATACATACAAAGATAACTTAGAAAATTTACGTTGGGCCATTGAAAGTTATCTAACCCAAAAAAACATAGATGTTCAACTTATCCTATCTACGGTAAAAGGAGATAATTCTATCCAATTAGCCAAAGAATATAAAGAAATTGATTTGTGTATATCAGAACAACCAGGAATATACCCTCAATTAAATAAAGCATTAACGTACATCAAACATGAATGGTTTGCTTATGCCTCCGGGAATGATGAAGCATATCAAACAAAATTGTATGATGAAATAAGCCTGTGTAAAAAACATAAAAAATTAGTTTGTTACTCTGCCTTTGATATAACTTTTGATGGAATTGTTAGAACAAGGTATTTTCATAACTACTCACATAAAAAGCACCTTGAAGGAAATTTTATAAGCGACTGTGCTTTAATTCATAAAGATTTAATAAAAAAGTACGGACCATTTAAATTAGAATGGGGGAATTACGCATTTTATGATTTTTGGCTTCGGGTATATGAGGGAGAAGGAAATGTTTTTGTCTACAACCCGGAACCTACATGGAACTATATTGTTTCAAACAATTCTTTACATATCAAAAGAAAGAAAAACCCTGAACTAACAAAAAAATACGAAAGTTTAAAACAAAAAATGATAGAAAGTCATGTTGGAATTAGACAATAAATATTACGATAAAATTTACAAGCAAAACAAAAATAAAGGAGGAGAGTATTCAAAACCTCCACTCAAATCTATTTATGCCAACGTTTGGTTAAAAGCACTTAGCATATTAAGTAAATCGGAAAGAATTTTTGATTTAGGATGTGGCCCGGGACAATTTGCCCGATTACTCATTAAAAATAAATACAATTTTATTTATGGTATTGATTTTAGTGAACAGGCTATTAAAATGGCTCAATCATTAAATACAAAATTCAAAAAGTTTTTTTATGTAAAAAATATTAAAGACGAACTTGTGTATAATTTGCACAGATTCGATACAGTAGTTTCATTTGAGGTATTGGAACATATTACCGAAGATTTATCGGTAGTTGAAAATATCCCTTCAGGAAAACGATTTATTTTCTCTGTACCTAATTATTGGACTAAAGGGCATGTAAGAGTTTATGAGTCTTCCGAGGAGATAGTAAAAAGATATTCAGAATTACTCGATATTAAAGCTATTTACCCCATAAAAATGAATGATAAAAACACGATTTTTTTAGCAGACTCTAAAAGAAAATAATTATGCAAACAATTATAAGTGATAAACACAAATTTATTTGCGTTTTAATCTATAAAAACGCTACCCGAACACTACGGGAGTACTTCTACTTCTCTGCTAAATATAAAGCAAAATTACAAGACATAAAGAGCTTAAAAAGGTATAAGGATTATTTTATATTCACTTTTGTACGCAACCCATATAAAAGGGTATTGTCATGTTATCTGAATAAAATAATAAATCCCCCACCTCATTTTATTAAACAGCAGCTTAAACCTTTTGGATTAATACCTAATATGAGCTTTGATGATTTTATAAACTTCTTATGTTTTAATGAAAAAGGGAAAGACAGGAATGACCCACATTGGACAAGTCAACATAAATTTATTAAACCAGGAATTGATTTTATAGGAAAATTGGAAGATTTTGACAAAGATTTTAAAATCATTCTTAATCGTATTGGACTGCCTTACCAATCCCCAAAACATTTAAACTATACCACCAAAGAAGGCGCACATTATACAAAAGACTTAAAATATGTAGACAAACCTAAAAAGGCTAAACCACCTGAGTTAGATGATTATTACACTGACAAGACTTATCAGTTAATTTACGAACGTTATAAAAAAGATTTTGAAATGTTTGGTTATGAAAAAATACCCCTACCGAAGCAGTGGCATATATAAAAATATTCTTTAAAAACAAAAAGGAAAGCATACGGTTATTTTTAATTTGTTTAAACTAAATTAGCCTTAGTGAAATTGAAAATGAAGGGATTATGAAAAAGATTGTATCAATAGTAGGAGCAAGACCACAATTTGTTAAAGCTGCAATATTATCCAAATTATTAAAAAAACATTTTAAAGAGACTATTATCCATACCGGTCAACACTACGACAAGGATATGAGTGATATCTTTTTTAATGAA
>DATFIM010000042.1 GCA_035270125.1 Halanaerobiales bacterium
AGTTATGATGATTATTGGATTTTTAGGATTTATATTAAAAAATTATGATTATCCGATTGCCCCGATAGTTTTAGCTCTTGTACTTGGAGATATAATGGATCCCAGTTTTAGAAGAGCATTTGCCTATGTACCTTCTATCCCGAAATTGTTTTTATCTATTTTTCAGCATCCGATTAGTTTGATTTTATTTATAATGATAGCAATCTCAGTTTTATCTAATTTTAAGTTAATAAAAAATATATTTGCCTATAAAAATTAAATTTTGTAGGATGGCAGTGTAATATCAAATAGCAGAGAGGAGGTAGTAAAATTGGATTTATTATTTTATATTTTTACTGAAAATATTGCTCCTATATTTTTGATAATTTCTTTAGGATACATATTGAATAATTTTTTTGAGATTGATATAAACTCACTTAATAAATTAAATTTTTATATTTTTGTTCCTGCTTTAGTTTTAATCCAGATTTATAATACAGAACTTAAACTGGAAATGATGAATATAGTATATTTTTCTTTATTATTTTTAGTTATAATTTCATTAATATCTACTGCTTTAAGTAAATATAGGAATTATGGCCCTTCTTTAACTAATGCCTTTAAAAACTCAACTATTTTTTTTAATGCCGGAAATTATAGCCTGCCATTAATTGCTTTGATTTTTAATAATTCAGCCTATGCCTTTTCAATACAGGTAATGGTTTTAATTCTTCAAACTTTATTAATTTATACAGTTGGTTTTTTTAATGCGGGGAGAGGAAAAGTTGGTCTCAAATCTTCACTAAAAAAAGTTTTTATGTATCCTCCAATCTATGTGATAATATTAGCTTTTATTATGAAAACATTTTCCTATGATTTTAGTGGATTTTTTCTCTGGCCGGCAATGGAATATCTAGAACAGGGTTTTATTTCTGTAGCATTGTTAACTCTTGGAGTACAGCTTTCTAGAATAAAAATAAATCTTGAAGATCCTTCAATTTATATTGCAAGTTTTTTTAGATTATTAGGTGGGCCTTTAATTGCTTTTTTATTAATATTAATTTTAGGTATTGATGGAATTATGGCAAAAGTATTATTCATCACTTCTGCTGCTCCAACAGCTGTAACCACTGCCTTGATAGCAGTGGAATATGATAATCAGCCTTCTTTTGCTTCACAGGTAGTTATGATGACAACTATCTTAAGTGTTTTTTCTGTTACTTTTGTAATTTATCTCTCGGAAATAATTTTTTAATTATGGAGGATGATCTAGATGAAAATAAATATAAAAGCGGATTTGCATACTCACACTATTGCCAGTGGTCATGCTTATTCTACTGTAGATGAATTGGCAAGGTCAGCAAGTGAAAAAGGATTGAAATTAATTGCAATCACTAATCATGGGCCTAAAATGCCTGGAGGACCTCATCAATTTCATTTTGGCAACATGAGAATTATTCCTGATGAATTATATGGAGTTAGAATAATAGCAGGAATTGAAGCTAATATAATGAATGATGGATCAATAGATTTACCTGAAGAGAGGTTAAAAAGACTTGATTTTGTAGCTGCAGGTATTCATTCAGATGCAGGATATAACTTAAATACTAAAAAAGATAATACAAGAGTAATAATCAAAGCTATGGAAAATCCTTATGTACAGATGATAACTCATCCAGCTAATGCTGCTTTTCCAGTAAACATTGAGAAAATAGTAGAATCAGCTTTTGAAAATAATGTTATTCTGGAAGCTAATGCCAGCTCCTTTTATGATTTTAAATTAGGAAGAAGAGGAAATCATGAAATGAGTATAAACTTATGTAAATTGGCTAAACAAAGAGGAGTACCTGTAAGTTTAAATAGTGATGCTCATTTTCATACTGAAGTAGGAGATATAACTTTCTTAAATGATGTTATTCAAAGAGCAGGTTTAACCAAAGAAGATATTATCAATAGTTCAGCGGAAAAAATTAAGAATTTTTTAGGGTTATAAAATTATGATTTGATGTGAAAACAGGAGAAATTTAAAGATAATCAACTATAATTACAAATATAAGGAAAAATCTATCTGTTTTAAAATTTGACCATCTCTGATGTTAGTATTATAATATTAATAGAAAATCAAAGAAAGTCAAAGAAAAACAAAAATACAAATGGAGGTGGTTTTTGATGTTTGATCTTGTACCATTCAGAAATCGTCGTCGTGGGGAAGTAGAAGAAGGAAAAGGAGATCCTTTTAATAGTTTAGTAAATGAATTTTTCAGTGATGCCTTTAATGCTATAGACACAAAAAGTTTTAAGACCGATGTAAAAGAAACAGACGAGAACTACATTATTGAATCTGAATTACCAGGATTAAGTAAAGAAGATATAAATATAGAAATAACTGATAACTATCTAACAATTTCTGCTCAAAATGAAGAAAAGTTTGAGGAAGAAAAGGAAAATTATATTAGACGTGAGAGAAGGACAGGAAGTTTCCAGCGTGTATTCCAGATTGATAATGTAAAAGAAGATGAAATTGATGCAAAATATGAAAATGGAATTTTAGAAGTAACTCTTCCTAAAAAAGAAAAACAAACTCCTAAAAAGAAAACAATTGATATCAAATAAGCTTCATAAATAAATATTATCACCCGTATTGCCGACCTTAGACAGGTCGGTTTATTTTTTT
>DATFIM010000043.1 GCA_035270125.1 Halanaerobiales bacterium
GTTCTAAACTCAAGAATCATTCATTTTCAACAAATGTATTATTAAAAGTAAAAAGATGTAAATAATTCCAAAAATTATTCTCATGATTAAACAAAGAAAGAAGGAAAAATATAGTTGAAATATGAATATAACACTATAAGCTTCCCATTTTTAGGACAGATTTTAAGTAGACTTTTTCATGTATAACCACTTTTAATCTTTGGATTGAATTGAAATGTAAATTAAGATATGTGCTTTAATGAAAATGTAGGATTATCTGATTAATTGTGTTTACATTTTCCCTGCTCTATAATCCTCTTTTCATCAATGAGCTGTCATAATGATTTTTCCAATTATTTTTTAAAATTAAATCTTATTAATATCTTTAATGGCTCTAATTTATTAATTAATTTTATAAACATCGATTTAAAAAGCTTAAACACTAAATCTAAATAACTTTTAGTCAATTTATTATAAATAATTAGATGGTCAGATTATTTATTTTATTTTTACTAAACTAAAGATTCTGTAAATCATAATGAAAAAAAAAATATCAAAGAAAAGGAAGAATAAAGATCAAAAAATTACTTTCCCTGACTGGAATCATTTAAAAAAATTTGCTCCATACCTTATCCTTCTAATAACTTTAGGAGCTTTCTTTGTTAGAATTTACAGAGTTGGATTTTTATCGGTTTGGCTGGATGAGTACATGCACATCAATCCGGCTTTGGATATTTTGAATGGTCGTGAAATTTCTGAATCAGATATTAATGGTATTTTTCTAACCTGGATTGTTACCTTATTTTTTAAGATTTTCGGTATTAGAGAATTGGTAGCACGCATTCCTAGCGTTTTATTTGGAGCAGCCACCATCCCTTTAATTTATTATTTTACAAAAAAACTATATAACCGAAGCATTGGATTAATGGCTTCAACCTTTGCCGCTTTTTCTTTATATTTAATTTGTTGGTCTAGAATAGCACGAAATTACGCAAGTTTTGGTTTTTCTTATATCCTTTTATTAATCGTTATTTGGCTGACCTTTAATTCTATTCATAAAAATCAAAATAAAACAGGATTCTGGTATCAAAACAATATCAACACCAGATATTTATTAATTCTTCCCTTAGTGTTCATTTTCTCTCTAATCAACCATCAGCTCACTTTTTTTGCCCTGTTTGGATTAAGCATTTATATTTTAATTAATGCTATTGTAAAGATCTTTCGAAAGACTCCCAAACGATTTACTAATATCTATGCTATTCTATCTTATTTTATTATCCTCGGCTTGATAATCTTCTTTACGCCCGCTTTACTGGATAAAGTTGCCCGTCCAATTCTTGGGATTCTATTACCTGAAAGAATAATAAACTGGATTCTTCCGGACTGGAGTTATATTATAGGCAAATTAAAATCATCTGATGAAGCTTTTAAAAGTTTTATCGTATATTTTAATGTACTTAAGAGTGACTTCGCTATAATTTATTACTTAGGTTTTCTGGGCATTATATCTTCATTTTTTATCCGGGGTAAAAAACAAGAAGCAATCTATCTTTTTTCTATGTTTGTTGTTCCGTTTCTTTTAATGAGTTTTATTTTTAGAGATCCCAGTACGCCAAATTATATATATTATATATACCCAATATTTTTAATTTATATATCAATATTTATTTACTTTTTTGTAAAATATTTTTTAAAAAAAATATTTTCCCACAATTTTCTTTCAAAAAGATCTTTCAATCATTTTATTTTACTCCTCATAATTCTTTTAATCTTCATTGCGATACCCAGAAAAGAGATAAAATCCTTAATCACTACAAAAAAACACGGACAAGTTGTTAAAAAAGAATTATTTTACAACCGATATATTGACTGGAAAAGTGTTTGCAATCAGATTAAACTATATATAAATAAAGAGGATGTTATTTTATCTACATGGCCTAGTGCTACAAACTTTTATCTTAACAGGAATAATAGCGTTTGGTTTCGACAAAGAGTTTACGATACCAAATTAAAAAAATATGTAAACCGTAAGCCTACTAATCAAAAAAATTCTGCCTATACTTTACAAGAATTAATAAACACTTACAAAGAAAATCAAAGAGGATGGTTCTTTGCTGATTATTACTTTCATAACATTTTTACTGATCCTAAAGCCAGGGATTTTGTTATTAAAAATATGAATTATCATTTTAATATTGATAATGATGGAGAAATAAAGGTTTTTAGTTGGAATCATCAAAGAAAAAGGAAATACCGTAATTCAATGCTTATTGAATTAGGTAGAAATAAAAGAAAACTTGCTTCAAAACCTTTAAATTTTACTATAAAATCAATTGACCAAATACGAAATGGCCTTTTAATTGGTATTGACGCTGAAGGTATCGATAAAAAAAATGAAGCTTATGTAATTATTAATAAAAAACAATACGCTGTTTTTAATCTGCATAAAAATAAATCTTCAATAGAAAATGCAAAAAGACAGAATTTTACAGCTGTAGTTAAAAAAGAGTGGTTAAAAGAGGGACAAAATATAATGCAATTTGTTTATAACAAAGATGTAGCAGATTATCCTAAAGGATATGTCATTTATAATGTGTTTTTTAAAAATCAATAAAATAAGATATGAAAATATTAATTACCGGAGTAGCCGGGTTCATTGGATCAAATTTAACAAAAGCATTATTAAACAATGGACATTCAGTTTACGGAATTGACAATTTGAGTTATGGAAATTTAACAAATATTGAACCTTTTCAATCAAATAAATATTTCCAATTTATCCTTGGAGATGTTTGTAACCCGTTGCTGTTAAAAGATATACATGTTGATATAATTATTCATTTAGCTTCACAAAAAATTCCAAGATATTCAAGTGCATACCGTACTCTAAATGAAAATTATTTAATGCTTGAAAATATTATAAACAAATGTTTAAGAGATAAATGTAAACTTATCTATGCATCTACTTCAGATGTTTATGGTAAAAATACAAATCTCCCCTTTAAAGAGGAGAGTGATTTTGTATTAGGAAATTCAAAAATCAAACGATGGGCTTATGCTTTATCAAAAATATATGGGGAACAAAATATTATAGCCAATGCTGATGAATATAATTTAAATTATACTATAGTAAGATTTTTTGGTTCATATGGACCCAATCAGAATTTAACCTGGTGGGGTGGACCCCAATCTGTATTTATTAATAAAACTTTTAATAACGAGCCTATTGAGATTCATGGGGATGGATCTCAAACAAGAACATTTACGTATATTGATGATACCGTAACTGCATTATTAAATTGTATAGAATCAAATAAATCGGATAATGAAATATTTAACATAGCCTCTAATCCAAATGAAGAAATATCAATTTTAGCCCTCGGAAAATTAATCTGGCAATTAATTAATGGCGAAGAATCAACACCAAAAATAAAACTTGTACCTTATTCAGACTTTGGTCGATATGAAGATGTGAATAGAAGAGTTCCAAGTATTAATAAACTTAAAGAATTTTTCAACTTCAACCCCAAATATTCTTTAAAAGAGGGGCTTATTAAAACAATTCAATGGCAAAAAGAAGCAATAAAAAGATGATCTATTTCTTAATTCCTGTATTTAACGAATCAAAAAACATATCCTATTTACATCAAGATATGGTTCAAAGTTTGCCTAATCAGGATAAATTTTTCGTTTTTGTTGATGATTGTTCAACTGATAATACGGTTAAACAAATTCATGAAGCGTTTTCTGGTAATAATTATATAGTGTTAGAAAAAGAAAATAATATTGGACCTGGAGATTCATTTAACAGAGGTTTTGAATGGATTATAAATAATAAACAAGATAATGCTGATTACATTGTTACCCTTGAAGGAGATAATACTTCTGATTTATCCATTTTACCTAAAATGATTGCTATTTCAGATTTGGGTTTTGATTTGATTTTAGCCTCTGTGTATTCTCAGGGAGGAAAATTGGATCAAACAACTTTTTTTAGAAAAATTTTATCTTTTTTTGCCAATCTCATCATGCGTATAACCTTAAATTTAAATGTGCTAACACTTAGTTCCTTTTACAGAGTTTATAAAATAAGTCTCATTCAAAAAATAAAAGATAAAAATCAATCCATTATATCGGAAAATGGTTTTTTATCCAAAGTCGAAATTCTGATCAAGGCGATTCAATTAAATGCTTCAATAATTGAAGTACCAACCACCTTATTATCTAAACGAAGGAAAGGAAAATCTAAGATGAAAATTTCCAAAACGCTGATTGATTATTTAAGATTAATCTTTAAGTCAAGAAAATTTTATAAAAATGATTAAAAAAGCGGGAATTTTCCCGCTTAACAGATGAACAAACCATTGCTTAGCTTATGAAATCTTAATTTGTTTCTTTGGCTTTTCTTTTGCTTCATCACGTTTTGGAATTACAACATTTAATATTCCATCTTTATGCGTTGCCTTAATCTTGTCCTGGTCAATGCTGTCAGGCAAACTAAATGATCGTTTAAAGGATGAGTAACTAAACTCTCTGCGAACATATTTTTCTCCTTCATCCTCATTCTTTGCTCCTTTTTCTGATGAAATGGTTAAAACATTATTATCTAAGTCAATTTTAAAATCATTTTTTGACAAACCAGGAGCAGCAACTTCAATCTTAAATTCATCCTTATTTTCCAAAACATTTACTTCCGGTATAGTTTTATTAACCGAGGAATCAAAAAAATCAGACAAAAAATCTTTGCCAAAAACATCGTCAGTAAAGCCAGGTAAAAACCTTGAATTTCTTAACATGGGTATCATAGCTTGGTCCTCCTTTTTTTTAGTTAGACATTTAATTATTTTCATTTTAAAAAAATCAAAATATATACCAAATAAAAAAACAATATTAATTACGTCGTTTTGTCACAACAAAAGTATATTATCAAGTCAATGTGTCATAATATTATTTCAAACACACTAACAATCGTCAGAATAAATTATATAAAATCATTTTTCTTATAATTAGATATTTTTAATTTTACATAC
>DATFIM010000044.1 GCA_035270125.1 Halanaerobiales bacterium
CCAACAATTATCATATCATAATTTTCACTCATTTTATTTCCTCCCTGTATAATTATTTAATGCTTTTAATCCCACTACTAATTAAAGAATGATCTATAACCTGATAATCCTCCAGAATATCAGCTGGATATTCTTTTTCTATTTTATTTTTTTGAAATTGTTTTAATTTTTCTATTGCTTTTTCTATTGTTTTTAAGGACTCATAATTAAGCCCATTATCTTTTTCAATTAAAATTGAACGATAAGGATTTTGAGCAGGTTTTACACTTCCAGCTAAAGGATGGCTAATAAGATTATAACCTTTATGTATAAAATCTCTCACTTTAATCATTACTTGATCCAAATCATCACATAATTTTAATTTAATATCTAAGTCATTTCCTAGATTTTCATCTTCTATTTCTTTTTTTACTAATGGATTATTAGTTACTAGCAAATATTTGCTCACTTATTCCACCCTCTTATATTCTTTAATTAACAGACAAAATATTTTTAATTCTTTTATTTTTTTAAAATAACTAATAGTTTATGAACATTTTCACTAATTAAACAATTAAAAAAGAGCAGCAATGGTTAACTAAACCATTACTACTCTGTCTTTTTAACCTGAGAGATTATTCGGCTTAACCGAATTGCTCCTTCGGTATTAACTATTTTCCAGAGCTGTGTCAGAAAATGGTCCTTTTACCTGAAAGTTTCATTCCTGAATATGGTTTTTACAGAAATTTACCCCTTCGGTACCCAAAAAATTGGGTTTCTCCCATTTACTTCAGCCACAACTATTATTTGTTTGTTATTTTTTTAACATCATTTTCAATTAAATTATAACTAAACTTCTATGAATTGTCAACCAAAAATTAAAATATTTTTTTTATTCTAATACTTCTATCATTTCAGGCTGGAATGTACCCATAACTTTCAACCTAAAGTTCATAATTCTTATTAATAAAAAAGATAGAAAAAAGAATGTTAGGGAACCCAATATACCTGTAATTTCACCTGTACCATAACCCAATGTAGCTAGAGAAAAATTAGTTAAAAAATAACCCCCAATTAAACTAATAATAGGAAAAAGATAAACTATTAATGAAGCTAAAACTAAAGTCTTTTTGCCCAACTCCAATTTAACATAATTCCCCTCTTCGGCTCCCATGGTATTACTAACTTCTACATCTATTTCATCAGTTTCATGGCTGGTGCCCGCCATTCCACAATCTTTATCACATTTACTACAGGCAGAATTTCTAATAACTCTTACTAATACATTTTCTCCTCTTTTTTCAACAACCTGAGCTAACTCTTCCATTAATCTGCCTCCTTTCAAAATCAACTTTATATTTAGTTCTGTTATATTATAACTTAAAAAAATCAAAAAATCAATAAACTGAAAATGCAAAAGCCTCCATATTTCAGGAGGCTTAATAATAACAATCTTAAATTTACTTTACTACAATGTTAATTAGCTTTTTGGGTACAACAATTTCTTTAATTATTTCTTTTCCTGCAATGTATTCCTGTACTTTTTCTTCTTCTTTAGCTTTTTCCTTGAGATCTTCTTCAGAAATATCAGGACTAACATTAATTCTATCTCGTACTTTTCCATTAATTTGAATAACAATAGTAATCTCTTCTTTTTTAAGTGCTTTTTCTTTATAATCTGGCCAATCACATTCATGAATACTTCCTTCATAACCAATTTCATGCCACAATTCTTCAGTCATATGTGGGGCAAAAGGAGCAAGTAGAATAAGAATTTTATATAAACTTTCTTTAATAAGGTTATAATTTATATTTTCACCTTTGTTTAGATATTTATAAATTGTGTTTGTCAATTCCATTATTCTACTTATAGCAGTATTAAAACTGAGTCTTTCTCCTACATCTTCTGTAACATCTTTTATTGTTTGATGTAATTTTCTATATAATTCATTTTCCTGTTTATTAAATTTAGATACATCATATTCAATATTATCAATTTTAGTTAATTCCTGATAATTATCAGAAGCAATTCTCCAGACTCTATTAATAAATCTTTCTGCTCCTTCTACTCCTTCTTCATTCCATTCCAGATCTTTTTCTGGAGGAGCAGCAAAAAGCATAAATAGTCTGGTTACATCAGCTCCATATTTTTCAAGAATTTCTTTAGGGTCAACTACATTTCCTTTAGATTTTGACATTTTTGCTCCATCTTTTAGAACCATTCCCTGAGCTAACAAATTACTAAATGGTTCTTTATAAGAAACAAGATCCATATCATAAAGAACTTTAGTAAAGAAACGGGCATATAATAAATGGAGTATGGCATGCTCAATTCCACCAATGTATTGATCAACAGGCATCCAACTATCAGCTTTTTCTTTGCTAAAAGGTAATTTATCATTCTTAGAGTCAGCATAACGAAGGAAATACCAGGATGAATCAACAAAAGTATCCATAGTATCTGTTTCTCGGGTTGCCTCTCCCCCACATTTAGGACAGGTAGTATTTACAAAATCATCAACCTCTTTTAAAGGTGATTCACCTGTAGGTTTAAATTCAACATCATGAGGAAGCTCTACTGGTAATTCATCTTCTGGAATGGGTACAACTCCACAATTTTCACAATAAACTACAGGAATTGGAGTACCCCAATATCTCTGACGGGAAATAAGCCAATCTCTAAGACGGTAATTTTTTTCACGATGGCCAATACCATTTTCTTCAAAATAATCAGCTATCTCCTCAAATGCTTCCTCAACACTTAAACCATTATATTCACCTGAGTTTATCAAATGACCATCTTCAGAATAGGCTTCTTCAAGATCTTCCTCTTTTAGTTCTTTTTCTCTATCTTCAGGTTGAATTACAGGTGTAATAGAAATATCATATTTTTTAGCAAAATCAAAGTCACGTTGATCATGTGCCGGAACAGCCATAATAGCTCCTGTTCCATAACTCATTAGAACATAATTACCAATCATAATTGGAATCTTTTTACCAGTCATTGGATTTATTGCATATTCACCGGTAAACATACCTTCTTTTTCTGACTCAGAAGAAGTTCTTTCCTCTTCTTCTTCATTTTTTACTTTTTCCACAAAATTCTCTAGTTCTTCTTTTTTATCACTATTTTTTATAAATTTATCAACTAAAGGATGTTCAGGAGCCAAAACCATATAAGTAGCACCATATATAGTATCAGGTCTTGTTGTAAAAACATCCATTTCTTCATCATAATCTGCAACCTGAAACTTAATTCTTGTTCCTTCACTCCTGCCAATCCAATTTTTTTGCATTAACTTAACTCTTTCAGGCCATTCCTCTAAAATGTCAATATCATCTAAAAGTCGATCAGCATACTCTGTTATCTTAAAAAACCACTGTTCTAATTCCTTTTTCTCAACCTTAGTACCACATCTTTCACAGGCTTCATTTACTACCTGCTCATTGGCAAGAACTGTTTCACAACTTGGACACCAATTTACAGCTGATTCATCTTTATAAGCAAGTCCTTTTTCATACATTTTCAAAAACAACCATTGATTCCATTCATAATAGTCTTTACTGGCAGTAACAACTTCACGATTCCAGTCATAACTT
>DATFIM010000045.1 GCA_035270125.1 Halanaerobiales bacterium
GCTCCACCAGCAAGAACTAAAGACATGATTGCTAGTAAAAGAGTAAATAATTTACTTTTCATTAGGTTATAGCCTCCTTTAATTTAGGTTCTCTGTCTTTCCGCTAGTAGACAGGCTATAACCGCTCCGCTAAAAACACCGACCCCAATTATTAACTATTATGTAAAACAGTCAATCTTCTATTTATAGCATTCAAAGTAGCTTTTATTACAGCTAATTCCTTTTCATCATTTTCAGCTGCTATGCCTAAAAAAGTGTTTTCTTCTTTATCATCCAAAATAATAACTGATACTAAAACTGCCTCTCTATTACCGATTGAAACTTTTTTTATTTCTCCTGTTAGTAAATTACATACTTCTCCCAAATAAATTTGAACCGCATCAAGTGTTGCTTCACTAAATAATTTCAAACGATTAATAGAACTGGCCAAACCTTCAGCCTTACCTTTATAGATATCCTTACCTGCTTTTAATTCAATATTTACTTCTATCTCTTTCTTTTTAAAACTTTTATTAAATCCATTTATTAGCAACCTTGAATTTTTATTAGTATAAAGATCTTCATCACTTAATTGAGCTATACTAATCACCTTATGATCAATCTTAATATTATGATCGACCATAACTATTGATTCAATATCTCGAATAAGTTGTTTTGGCGCTTTTTGATCTGAAGCTAAAATATGCACTTCACTAATTTCACCTTCAGAATAAACAACTTTTGCTCCTTTTACTTCTGCCAACTTTTTTATACTTTTTTCTATAACAGCTGGATTTATAATATTCAATAACCTCACCCTTATAAAAAATAGTTATTTTTATATAAAATTACTTTCTTATATATAATATTGCAGATAATTTAAAATATTCCTGCAAAAATATTCAAGACAATAAATATTTTAGTATTATCTCAGAAATAAATCCAAAACCTCCACCAGAAAACCCATATATTTTGAGCCTATTCATATATTTACCAGCAAATGAATAAAATAAATCTTCTATTTCTTCAGAAGTCATTGCTTCCACTTCACTTTCAGTTATTTCCTTTATTTCAAATGCATTTATTAAATCAATAAAATTATTTTCTAAAGAGTCAAATGAAATTTCCAGAAATAATAAACTAAAATAATCTAAAGTTTCTTTTTCACTTAGTTGAATAAAATTATTTAAATATATTGGTAGTTCTCTTTTTAAATCTTCTTTCATATTTTCTTTATTTTCATTTATAATTTTTTCTATACTATTATTAAGTTTATCTTTAATTATAAAACTTTTTAGTTTTTGATCGGCAAAAATAAGATTAAATTCATCAAAAAGAAAGTTAAATAATTTATTTTGATCAATTACATTTAACCCATTTTCCAGAGAATAATATAACTCCTCATAAGAAATATCTGCTAATATATCTTTTAATTTGATATCTTCAGCTTTTTTTCTAAATACTTTATTAATCAATTTAAAACTAATATTTTTTATTTCTTTCTTATTTCTTGTTAATGAATTATTTAGATTAAATCCTAATTTTTTGATTAAATTGTGACTGTTAATTTTTTCTAAAAAAGATAATTCTCTTATATAATAATTCTTATTATACTGAAATAATTTATCAATAAGAAGATTATTTAATTCAACTATATTTTCTTCTATTTTTAATTTCTTTCCATTATTAACTATTATATCATTAAAATCATCTTTTATGTATAATCCTGTTTCTTTCATTTCAGTTTTTTGAATATCATCCAAAAATTCTTCAGCAACTTTTTTAAGACTTGCTTCTTTTTCTTTTAAAAAATCTGCCAGTTTATTATCAATAAAATGATCAACTGTCTTATCTGCAAGTTCATCAATACCACTTAAATTAAACATTAAACTTCCCAAAAATGAATTATTTTCTTTTATTTTATTTTTAATCAAATCTAAAAATTTTCTTTTTATCAATTCTCTATTTTCATTAAAAATTAATTGAATAATATTATTTAATAGTTTTGCTGACATATTACTTTTCTCAATCAATTTTAAAATATCAAGTGATATATACTCTTTATTTATTTTATTTAATTCAGTAGGCTTTATTTTTTGATTGGTTTTATTTTTGATTAATTTTTTTATCTTTTCTTTATTTATATCTAAATATTTTTCTAAATTTATAATTTCCTCATTATCATCCCACAATTTTTGATTTAAATCATTTATTTTATCTTCAACAAATGAATAATTTTCATGTTTTAATAATTCAGTTATACTTTTTTCTTCATGTTTTAATTCTTTTATTTCTGAATTAATTATATCTGCCAAATATTTACTTCCCAGTTTTCCTAAACTTTCATTATCTATATTTTTGAGCATATTACTAACAGTTGAAATTTCCAAATTTGAAATTTTATTTGAAACAATTTCTGCTATCCTTTGCTGATTATTATTAATAGTTTTAAATAAATTTTTACTTATAATCTCTGTTATTTTTTTACTATTATTTTTTAATAAATTTTCAACTCTTTTATATTTATCTTCTTCAATTAATTTCTGTATTTTTTCTATTAAATCATCTTTTTTTCCACCTAATATTTGGGTAACTGAATTTGCATTAAGAAGTTGATTATCAACAAATTCACCCATAGATTGGGCAAACCTATCCTTGTTTTGAGCAACTACCCCTGGAGTTAAAGGTAGAGAATAAGAAAAAAGATTCTTTTCCTGATAGGGATGGAAAATCATCCAAATAGCTATAACATTTGTTAAATAACCAATCAAAGCATAAATTAAAACTGCCAAAATAGGACCTGAAGACAATACTGGAGAAATAGAACTTAGATTTTCTAAAAAATATAATAAAATCCCACCTAAAGCTCCTAAACCTCCTCCAAATATTGTAATAGGTTTTAATTCTTTTCCCACAAAATCTTCAACAACACTCTGTAGATCTTCATCATTTAATTTATATAAACTACTACTAACTGTTTCTTCAATTTTGCCATCAAGTATTTCAGCCAGATTGTCCTCTAATAAAGTTATTAATGATTCAACACTTTTTTTGGAAAAATTCTCATTATTCTCAATTAGTTGCACTGCCTTTTTCCAGTAATCTTCTTCAGTGATTTTTAAGAAGTTATCCAAGATTTCTAATAGAAAATCATCAGTATTTATATTAGCTAAATATTTATTCGTTTCATTTAAACTATTTCTTGAATATTTTACAAAAAAGTTTATAATTTCTTTTTCATTTTCATCTAATTTTCTTAAAACAATTTTATTTACTTTTTGGGAATATTTATTATAAATTTCTTGGTTTAAAATATCTTTAACTTTTTTATCTTTTAGATTAGAAATATATTCACTGGATAAATTTTCTATTTTACCAGTTAATTCAGAAGAATATAGATATTTTCCCTTTATTTTTTTAATTATTAAATCCTGTAGATCATTATCGGCCAGATTACTAAAAAAATTAATTAGATAATTAGTTATTTTTTGAGAAGAAATATTTTTTACAAGGTAATTTATTATTCTCTTTTTATTATTTTCTAATATATTTATTAAATTATTAACTGTTAATATATCATTTTCAAATAGTAATTGTAGTAGATCTCCAGGACCATATTTTTTAATCAACTTTTTTAGTTCAGATAAACTATCAATTTCTTCTTTTTTTTCTTTCAAATAATCATTCATTTTATCTACAGGTTCATATTTTGCTACTCCTTCTTCTCCCAAAAAACTATAAAGAAATTTTTGTAATGAATTTTGAAATCCACTACCTCCTTCTAAAACTTCCATTAAAGTTTCATCTAATAAACCTTCTATATCCTCCTCATTATATTCAAGCCAATATTTCATTAAATCAAAAAAATAATCTTTTTCTTTTTTTATAAAATTTCTGTTTTTCTCATTTTCTTTAATTCCAATAATATCTGCAAAGGTAAAATTATGATTTAAATCTATTATTAAATTTTCAATTAATTTATTATATTCCTCTTGGCCTTTATTACTTTTTAATACTAATATTATATTTTCAATAAATACAGATAACAATTCACTTGCAGATTTATCATCAATTATATCATTATTTTCTTTAATAAAATCTTGAATAGCTTTTTTGAATTTTTGATTTATTTTCAGTTTATTATAAATATCATTTAGATAACTTTCGATTTCTTTGTCAAAGTTATTTTTTAAAAATATATCAATGTTTTTTGTTTCCTTATTTAAATTATTCTCCAGTTTATCAAGTAAACTATTATCAATTAATTCATTTATTTTTTTATTTGCAATTTCTTCATAAATTATATTGCTTAATTCATCTATTAAACTGTTATCATTAGTTTTTAATTCCTTAACTAACTGATCAAATAAATTGCTTATTATATATTCTAATTGATCTTTTTCAAAAATATTGCTGCTTATTTGATATTTTTTATCGATCTTAGAAAAATCTTCTTTATTTACTACATACTTTATAATATTTGAAATAGTATTTTCCATTTCAGGAATGTCTTTAACATTTTTTTTCTCCAATCTTTGAGGTAATTTTTCTGATATAATTTCTTTTACTATCCTATTTATAACTAATTTTAATTCTTCACTTTCTAACTTATTTTCAAGAGTATGGTGATTAACAATTTCTCTTTCAATTAATTGACTGGTGTTTTTTATAAATTCATCTTTAGTCTTTAAAATAACTCCACCAAGAGGTCCATATTCTTTAAAAAGCATTTTAATTGCAAAATTATTAGTTATGTAACCTGCAGTTGCTCCAAAAATTATATTTGTTGTTAAAGTATAAAGATCCATATTTATTCCCCTTAAAATAATATTAGATTTTTCATTTTTTACAAAGCTTTCACTATATTAACTTTCAATAAAAATACATTATTTCCTTTTCGCAATTTTCAAAAATTTTATAAGCAAAAAAAAATCACACCCTAAAGGTGTAATAATAAATGGGGTGGGTGAAGAGGTTCGAACTCTCGGCCTCAGGATCCACAATCCTGCGCTCTAACCGACTGAGCTACACCCACCACAAAGCTATTTTTTTAGTATATCTCTTTCGCGACATTATTTATTATACATATAAAACACTTTATTGTCAAGTCATTTTTCTCTCATTTTAAATTTCTTTTAATAATTAAAATCCACGTTTCTGTCCTTCCCACGGTGGTTTTTTATTTTCTTTAAATTCCTCTACACCTGGTCCTCCCAATTTTTTCAATCTCCAAATACCATAAATATAACTTATAAGTAAAATAGTTATTGTAAAAGGCCAACCTAATAAGATATTAGACCAGGTCAAATTACTTTCTCCTAAGCGATAAATATATATTTGAATAGTCAATCGCATAAGTAAAAATATAACCCAAAATATAGTTACTTCTCGATAAGCAGGCTTTATATCATCTCTCCAAAACCATTCAAGAGGCCAGCCTCTAGTTAAATGACTGGCCCAGGCAGCCAGAGGTTTATTTATGATTAAACTAAGAGTAGCAATTATTATCAAAACAGTGCTATTTATAATTGATGGAATAAAATAACTTGCTGTATTTTTAGTAAAATAGGCCAAGGAAGATGCAATAATTACAATAATTAAACCACCAAAAGCATATTTCCAGGGCTGTTTTTTTAATAATCTAATTATTCCAATTACTAATGAAACTAAAATAGCAGACACTGAAGCGATGGTTAAATTTAAGAAATTACTTGTTAGTACAAATATTAAAGGAGGTAAAATAGCATCAATAGTTTTACTTGAAAGCACTGTCCTTAACTCTTCTAATAACTCTTTTATCCTGATACTCACTGAAATTACCTCCTATTTTATTTTTATTTTATCATATTTATTTATTTTCTTTATCATCTTTCTTTTCCTTATCAGAAAAGAGAACTTTCTCCACATTAATTATAACTAAAAGGTCATTATCATAATTTACTACACCTTCTATAAAGTCTTCCTTTAGACCTCTTCTACTGTCTGTCATCTCTTCTATATTATCTACATTTAGGGTTACTACCTCTCTTACATTATCTACTAATACCCCAATAATTATATCTTTTATATTAGTTACTATTATCTTTTTTTCTTTAAAACTTTCATCTTCCCCTTTGTTAAGATTTAATTTTTTCTTTAAGTTTACTACCGGTACTACCTGTCCTCTTAAGTTTATTACTCCTATAATATGATCTGCTGTATTTGGTACATTAGTTATTTTTGGGGTTTTTATAATC
>DATFIM010000046.1 GCA_035270125.1 Halanaerobiales bacterium
TAACATAAAAGGTATAGCTTCTTTTAGAAAACTAACTATTCTCATCCATAACTTTTTTAAAATAGTTAATGGATCAGGTAATCTAAATGAAGGAACCTCAAGTAATAAGTCATTACTATAACCTGGAAGTAATTTATTTAATATAAGACCAACAATAATCCAGACAAATACAAGCATAGCAAAAACATAAATTACATATTTTCCACCAAAAGGTCCTAAAAGACCAAAAATCATTGCAATCTGGGCCATACAGGGAATCGAAATCGCCATCAAGGTACTTGCTATAAACTTTTCCCTTCTACTCTCTAAACTGCGAACTGATAAAGCAGCCGGTACATTACATCCCAAACCTAAAATCATAGGAATAATTGAAAACCCATGTAAACCAACTTTATGCATAATATTATCGACTAAAACTGCCAGACGAGGCAGATATCCTGAATCTTCTAAGATCCCTAATACCAAATAAAAAGAAATGATATAGGGTAAAACAGCAGCAAAAGGAATATAAACAGCTGTTGATAAAAGTCCAAAAGATTGTTCTAAATTAATAGAACCTTCAACTAACTGTCCAACTAAAATATCGTGAATTATTCCACCTGAACCTAAAAATTCACTTAATTTCACTAATAATGGTCGATAAAAATTTATAAAAAAGGGCTCAGTTACATAACCGATCAAACCCTCTCCAATGAATCTAATCACCTTAAATGTTAAATAAAGCACCAGAAACATAAAAGGTATACCGGTTAGTGGTTTTATTGTATATTCTTCCAATAATTCTAAAAATGTATGATGTCTGGGTTCAATTCTCTGGACCTCATCAATAATTTTACCTATTTCAGCCCATCTCTTTTCTGAGGTACCATAATCAACATCAGTGATTTCTCTATAATGAAAATTATCTATTAATTCTTTAATCCCCTTACTCTTTATAGCAACTGTCGGGATAACAGGAACTCCCAACTCTTTTCTTAATTTTTCTAAATTAATATCAATCCCTTTATGTTTTGTCTCATCCCATAAATTTAAAGCAACAATCACAGGTATATCTCTTTCCAAAAGCTGAAGAGTAAGATTTAAATGTCTCTCTAAATTAGTAGCATCAACTACATTAATGATTAAATCCCCTTTTTCAATCATATCAACAGCTACTTCTTCAGCCTGATTGGTAGGATCAAGAGTATAAGTACCTGGAACATCGATGATTTCTACATCTTCACCTTCATATCTCATCTGTCCTTCAGTATATTCTACAGTTGTTCCAGGATAATTAGAGGCAGTAACACTGGTACCTGTTAACTTAGAAAAAATAACACTTTTTCCTACATTAGGATTACCCATTAACAGGACTTTCATTTAATCAATCACCTCTAACTTAATTTTTCCGGCCATACCATGACCAATCGCAATATTGGTATTATCAATTTTAATAGTTATGGGACCACCGATAAAAGTCTCACTCACTTTTTTTATTTCTTTACCAGGTCTAATCCCCATTGCATTTAATTTATTTGAAAGCCCACGGCCACCTTCACAGCCTACAACTCTTGCTTTCTTCCCCTTTTCTAATTCAAGTAAAGTCATTTTCCCTCAACTCCTTTATAAAATAAATATATATTGATTATTTAAATGAGAATGGTTTTCAATATAACCCAAAAAATTTTCTTATTCTTTATAAAGTATAATATATTTTAGACATTTAGTCAACTTTTATCTTCTAATTTGTAATTCCATAGATGATGATCACTACTGGAAATTGCCATAACTCCTTTTTCAATCAATTTATTAATTTCTTCTTTTTCTCTAATAAGCCCTCCGGCAATTACCGGACAATCATTTATATTTGAAACATGGTCTATAAAATAAGGGGCAGCAATCCCTGGCAGAATTTCAATAGCATCAGGTTCATTATTTTTAATCATATTTTCACCGGAATTAAGAGAAGCTGAATCAAGCAAAAATAAACGCTGAACAGCCATTAAATCCCATTTTTGCGCCTCTTTAATCAGATTACTTTTAGTACTCACTATTCCATCACAGAGATTATTATCAGCTAAAAATTTAATACCTGCTTTATCAGCAGCTATCCCTTTTATTAAATCTATATGGAGAAAAATTAATTTATCATATTTTCGGGCTTCTTCCATCATTTTAGAAAGACTGGAGATATCACCAGAGAGAACAAACAATAATATTGCATCAGACCAGAGAGCCTTTCTAAATTCCTCATTATTTCGAAGGGCAGCTATAACTGGATTTTTAGTAAAATAATTTTTTAAATGTTTCATGATTTATCACCTTTTTTAAATATTATTATTCACTTTCTCTTACATTCCTGGTTGCCACCAGATCTACTCCAGTATTAAGAATATCTTCTAAAATAATATCACCGATCTCAACTGGAGCCTTTACCTCTATTTCAGCAATAACTTCCATTGCCTTGAGTAACTTAGCTTTAGGAATTCCTCTTTTAGTTTTTACAGAAACTAAGGGAAACTCTCCTTTTTTTACTCTAACAGTTGTCGGAAGAATACGGGTTGGATTTTTAAACTCTTCTTTTGCATATCTTTTTCCTTCTTCACAACTATAACCAGATATATTTTTTAGCTCATTATCTTTAGATTCTACTTTTATCCGACATCCCTTTGGACAGCTTACACAGATAATTTCTTCTACTTTATTATTTCTCATAAAGGTCCTCCTTATCCTGCTTTTTTAGAGTAATTTTTATTTCTTCCATCTTTTCATCAATAATTTTTTCCGGTAAATTAAGAGTAAGCATTTCTCCAGGAAGAACAAAATCTTTATTATATTTTAAGATTGATTTTCCCTTATAAATGAAGTGAATTTCTACATTTTCCATTGGTTCTTTGACTCTCATGAAAAGTTTTATATAATTCCTATTTTTATCTCTATAATCTATTTTATTAGGGATCACATAGTTAAAATTATCTCCTGTTTTAAGTTTCAGGCTATTTTCCCTTTTTTGTCTTTCATTTTTTAGATAGTCTACTATTCCAGAAGCTGCAATTTCTGACTCTTCACTAACCCAATCAACTAAATCATGAACATGTAAAACATTACCTCCAGCAAAAACTCCCTCTATTTCAGTTTCTCTCATTTCATTAACTTCCGGACCTCCAGTAACTGGATTAAGTTCAATACCCATTCCTTTTGTTAGCTCATTTTCCGGAATAAGTCCTACTGATAAAAGAACAGTATCACAACTAATCCATTCCTCTGAACCGGAAATAACTTCTAAATCATCATCTACTTCAGCAACTTTTACCCTCTCTACCCTATCTTTTCCTTCAATTCTGGTAATAGTATGATTTAACTTTAAAGGTATATCATAATCATCAAGACACTGCACCTGATTACGGATAAGACCATTAGAATAAGGTAAAAGTTCTAAAACAGCTTTAACTTTAGCTCCTTCTAATTTCATCCTCCGGGCCATAATCAAACCAATATCACCGGATCCGAGAATTACTACCTCTTTTCCAGGAACAAATCCTTCTATATTAGTATAACGTTGTGCTGTCCCTGCTGTTAACACCCCGGCCAATCTATCTCCCGGTATTTTTATATTTTCTCTGGTTCTCTCCCGACAGCCCATCGCCAAAAAGATAGCCTCTGCTTTTATTTTCATCATACCTTTAGTCTTACTTAAAGCAGTAATTTCTTTTTTAGCATTTATCTCAATCACCATCGTTTCATCTAAAACTTTTATCTCGCTATTTTTGAGATCACTAATAAACCTTTGAGCATACTCCGGACCAGTTAATTCTTCAGAAAAATACTCAAGGCCAAAACCATTGTGAATACATTGAGGTAAAATACCACCTAAATATTCGTCTCTTTCCAATACTATGATATCATCTATTCCCTTTTCTCTGGCTTTAAGAGCAGCAGCCATCCCCGCCGGTCCTCCACCAATTACAGCTAATTGATATTTATCTTTCATCTCTTTCACCTGCTTTCTTATCTAAAATTAATTCTTTTGCCCTGGCAGCTAAAATATTAGAATCTCCACCTTTTTTAGTAACTTCCAGAGGTGAAATATCAAGTTCTTCTGCCAGAATTTCCACAACTCTTGGTCCACAAAATCCAGCCTGACAGCGGCCTGAGCCAGCTCTTGTTCTCCTTTTTATAGCATCTACTGTCTGAGCAGGAACCGGTCTTTTAATTGCATCAATTATTTCTCCTTTGGTCACAGTTTCACAGCGACAGATAACTTTTGCATAATCATCATCTTTTTTAATATAATCTTCCCATTTATCTTTTTTATGCTGATAGTCATTATAATGAGGATATTCTGGATTTTTCTCCTTAAATTCTTTTTTATAACTCAACTCAAAACTTTCATTTCCTTTAGCATATTCTTTTACTAATTCCACCACCTTATCAGCTATAGCAGGAGTTGAACTAAGACCAGGTGATTGAATACCGGCAGTATGGATTAATCCGGCAGTAATATCTGAAAAGCCAATAATAAAGTCCTCTCTTTCAGTAGCAGCTCTCAAACCAGAAAAGGAAGTTATTACTCCACCTTTAGGTAAATCAGGTATTAATTTTTTTGCACCATTCATTATCTCTTTCATACCTTCTTTAGTTGTACTAACATCATTTTTGTCATCGATATGATAGGAATTAGGACCAATTAAAAGATTACCGTGAACAGTAGGTGTAACTAAAATCCCCTTTGATTTTTTAGTTGGTATCGGAAAAAGTACGTGATTTACTAATGAACCGTATTCTTTATCAAAAAGGTGATATTCACCTTTGCGAGGTGTGATTTTCATTTCATCTCTTCCCATTTTTGCTATTTTATCGGCAAAAACACCACCAGCATTTATAACTAATTCTGTTTCTATAATCCCTTTATTAGTCTTAACAGCTTTTAATCTGCTATTTTCAATAATAAGATCAGTCACTTTTGTTTTAAGCATAACTTCTGCCCCATTAATTACTGCATTATCTCCATAGGCAATTGCCAGTTCATAGGGAGATATGATTCCGGCTGTGGGAGCAAAAAGTCCATACTTAGCTTCAGGATTTAGCTTTTCTTCCATTTCTAAAAGTCGGTTTTGTCCTACTATTTCAAGACCTTTTATTCCCTGTTTCTCACCATTAGCCTTTATTTTTTTAAGTTTCTTTAAATCATTTTTATTAAAACCAACCACAAGTGAACCGATTCTCTCAAAAGAAACATTTAAATCAGCACAGATTTTATCAAATTGTGGATTAGCTCTGACATTCATTTTACCTTTGGTTGTATCAGTAGAGGCATTATAACCGGCATGAATAATCCCTGAATTTGCTTTGGAAGTACCACAGGCCAGATCAGCTTCTTTTTCCAGAAGAATTATATCCAGTTCATATCTGCTAAGTTCTCTGGCAATGGCTGTCCCAATAACTCCTCCTCCAATTACTACTATATCTGCTTTTCTTTTAGTCATTTTCACCAACTCCTTTATATCCAAATAGAAAAGAGCCACTTTATTGAATTAGGCACACTTCAGGCAGGTACCTATCAATAAAATGGCTCTCTTTATCTCAACCATTGTATTTATTTTATTTTCTATCTATAATTATACCATAAAAGAAGAAAATTTAAAAATCTCCATAGCTCTTTCTAAAATCCCGTGATAATAGGCTATTGTCATTCCATAATTGGTGATTGGTACTCCCTGTTCTTTACAAAAATTTATCCTGGTCTGCATTGCCTTTTGATTTAACATACAGGCTCCACAGTGAATCACCAGATCATATTCTTTTAAATTCTCTGGAAAATCCATACCCCCTACTACCTCAATTTCCGGCCTTTGTCCTAAATCATTTTCAATAAGACCGGGAATCTTCACTCTCCCTATATCTTCACAGGATACATCATGAGTACAGGTTTCAGAGATAAGAATTTTATGGTCAGGAGTTAAGTTTTTTAAAACTTCTATTCCTTTTATAAATTCTTCAAGATCCCCTTTATAGCGGGCAAAAAGCAGAGAAAAAGATGTTAAAGTTATTTCAGCAGGCACCATTTCCCCAACTCTTTTAAAAGCCTGTGAATCAGTAACTACTAAATCAGGTTCAAAATCTTTTATAGCAGATTCAAGTTCTGTATCTCTTACCACCAGACTTTTTAGACCATGATCAAGACAATCACGAATAGACTGAACCTGAGGTAAAATAAGTCTTCCCTTAGGTGCTTCTGAATCGATAGGAACTACCATAATTACTTTTCCATTATAAGGTACAAGGTCACCTAAAATTGGAGTTTCCTTTGCCTTATCTTCAATCCTTTTCTTTAATTTATCTTTTAAACCAAGTATATTCTCATTTTCTACAGCTGAAACAAAGACAAAATCAGGAAATTCATCTTTTAAGTTCTGTAATTTTTTATCAGAAATTTCATCAATTTTATTAACAACAACCAGATAGGAAATATTAAATCTCTTAAAATCCCTTTTAGCATCTTTTAAAGCATTTAAATCAAAATCATCTGCAGCCATGACATAAAGAGCAAAATCAGTTCTTTCCATCATTTTTTTACTTCTTTTTGCTCTCTTTGCTCCCAGTTCACCTTTATCATCAAGACCGGCTGTATCTATAAAAAGGACAGGGCCAACTGGAATAAGCTCCATTGCCTTTTTTACAGGATCAGCAGTTGTCCCCTTCACCGTAGAAACTATAGAAGTTTCCTGAGCAGTGATTGCATTTAAAAGTGAAGACTTACCTGCATTTCTTTTGCCATAAATTGCAATATTAGTCCTTTCAGATTGAGGTGTTTTATTTAAACTCATTTTTATCACCCTTTAGATAAATTATTAGATTAACTAAATTTATAAATGCTTCTCTTTCATTTTCTGAGAGTTCTATATTTTCCAGATAAAGCAGATACCTATCCTTTAATTCAAACTCTCTGGCCTTTAAAAAACTTTCCTGACCGGCTCCAGTGATATAGGAAACTCTTTTACCTAATTTTTCAGCAAACCAGATCTTACTCTCAGGAAAGAACTCATTATAAACCAGGGCTATTTTTTCCAGACTATTTTTAAGTCCCTCAGCTTTTAAAACTTTTACTAAAGCACTATCCAGAAATTTTTCAAACTTTTCTTTAGACATAGATATCTCTTTTTCCCCTTTCAACTTCTTTAAGTTTTTCTTCAACTAACTTTCTTCTCTTCGAATCTTTCTTTTCTATTTCATCTAAAATATAATCTATGACTTCTTCTCCAGCTTCTTTGGTCTCTGCTGATGCATAATCAAGGAGATATTCTTTAAAAGTTAAAGCAGCATTGGGCATACAGTATTTATGAACTTTACCCGGTCTGGCTAAAGACATAAAGTTTTCACCTGTCCTTCCACATCGATAACCGGCTGTACAGAAAGAAGGAATTATATTCATTTCAGAAATTTCTTTTATTACTTCATCTAAAGAACGCAGATCACCTAACTGAAATTGTTCTTTTTTCTCTATTTCTTTTTCCGATTCATGATATCCACCAATTCCAATTCTTGAACCGGCATCGATCTGAGTTATCCCGGCAGGTATAATCTCTTTTCTTACTTCAGGATCCTCTCTGGCCGTTAAAATAAGGCCAGTATAGGGTACAGAAAGACGTAAAATTGCTACAATCTTTTTTAGATCTTCATCTGACACTAAGTTTAATTTATCATATAATGGTGTATTATAGGCCGGCTCCATTCTGGGAAAAGAAATAGTATGAGGTCCAATCCCAAACTTATTTTCAAGGTGAATAGTATGATAAAGAAGACCCATCACTTCAAATTTCCAGTCATCATGAAGTCCAAAAAGTGCTCCGATTCCCAGATCATCAATTCCTGCTTCCATAGCTCTATCCAGTCCATATAATCTCCACTGATAATCACTTTTGGGATCACCTTCAGGATGCATCTTTTGATAGGTTTGATGATGATAAGTTTCCTGGAAAATCTGATAGGTTCCAATCCCTACTTCTTTTAACTTCTTATATTCCTTAACTTCCAGTGGCTTGGCATTAACATTGCTTCTTCTAATCTCCCCCGGGCCATTAATAGTATCATAGGCAGTTTCTATCGTTTCACACATAAAATCTGCATCATAATCAGGGTGAGAACCATAAACCATAATCAATCTCTTATGTCCTCTATTTTCTAAAATCTCCACTTCTTCTCTTAATTCATCTTCACTTAAAGTCATTCTCTCTGTACCTTCATTTTCTCTTCTAAAACCACAATAACGGCAGTTATTTACACATTTATTTCCAACATATAAAGGAGCAAAAAATACAATTCGCTTCCCATAAACATCTTCTTTAATCTGACCTGCCAATTCATAAATTTCCTCTAAAAGTTCTTTATCTTCTACATGTAAAAGTTTTGCTGTTTCTTCTGGCTCCAGTCTGTTTTTAGCCTTTGCTTTGGCCATAATCTCTCTTATTTCTTTATGGTCAGGATTTTTAGCCTCTCTTAGCTGTTTTTCAATTAAGTTATCATTAATAAAATCTTTAGTCATTATTTGACCTCCTAAAATTATTTTTCTTAAGCCATTTTATGCTATCTCCCCGGGCCATACTTACTTCAAAACCAACTTTTTTTACCCTCTCTTTTATTTTATTGAGTTCCGAAACATCAGTATCACCTTTATTTTGATAGATCTCATATTTACCACGATTAGCCGCTGATGAAAGATTGGGCATAATCACATTAGCTCCTGCTTTAAGACTTTTTTCCCAACCTCTTTTATCCAAAGTGTTTAAAGCTGTAGTAGCTGGAATTAATGTTTCCGGTAAAAGTAAGCGGACTAAGGCATAAGAGATTAGAGTTAACTCTACACTTCCATTTTCTTTTCCAGCCAGTGGTGTGTCTGGATGAGTAATCAATGGTCCCAAACCTACCATATCCAGTTCATGCTTTTTTAAAAATAAAAGATTATGAGCAATATCTTCTAAAGTCTGTCCTGGCAGACCTATAATAAAACCGGCTCCAGTTTGATATCCAATTTCTTTTAGATTATTAAGACATTTTTCTCTTTTAAAAAAATTCTGTCCGGGATGAAGATTATTATATCTCTCTTTATTAGCTGTTTCATGACGCAAAAGATAACGATCTGCTCCGGCTTTATATAATTTTTTATAACTTTCATAACTTCTTTCTCCTAAAGAAAGGGTAAGAGCAATATCTTGAAACTCATCTTTAATCTTTTTTATCAGCTTAATTAATCTCTGATCTGTAAAATACTCATCTTCTCCACTCTGTAAAACAAGTGTCTTATATCCCATCTGATTCGCCTTGACAAATGAATTAATAATTTCAGCTCTATTAAGCCTATATCTTTCAATATTTTCATTATCCATCCTAAGTCCACAATAAAGACAGTTATTTTCACAGTAATTAGAAAATTCCAGTAAACCTCTGAGAAAAACATTATTCCCATAAGTTTCTAAAGTAGTTCTTTTAGCATAATAGAAAAGGCGATTTTTATAATATTCATCTAAGTTTTTGAGCAAATATAGCAATTCTTTATATTCTATGTTATTTTTTTCATAAAGTTTTCTAATAATATTTTCCATCTTTAAAATTCCTTTTTAGATATAGAAGTTTTAACTGAGACTCCATCTATATTACCTAATTTACCGGTCAGACTATTAATCTCATCCATTGAACCAACTACTGTTAAAGAAATAGCTGAAACACCTTTTTCTACAAGAGGTAAACCCAATCTTCCTCTCACAATTTCTTTATATTCGGCCACAATTTTATTAAATTCAAATTGAGCTTTTTTCGGTTCTTCTAAAATGGCTCCAATAACCGCTATTTTATTTTTCATAATTATCACCTCTAAATTTTTTTAAATTAAAAAAAGACTTCCACAGTAAGGGAAGTCAGGTAAAGTAGTCTCCAGATATAGTAAACCTAAACATAGTTCGTTCGCCCAGGCTTTCTGGAAAACTCTTTTCCTAATCCCTTTCCTGTTGGTTAATACCAGTTGGTCAGGTTTCAGGTTCTCTTTTTAATTCAGCTAATCCAAGGATTTCCTCGAAAAAGCTGAATATATTGTGAAATAATAAACAATCTTTATTATTAATATAATATACAACTATTTACTAAAAGTCAAGTGATTTACCTCCCATAACGTCCTTCTTCCAAATCTTTTTTTAAATAATTTTCTTGAAGATTAAAAATTGGTATAAAATCTAAATATTTTCTCATTATATTTTTATGAAATTTAATTCGCAATTTTTCTGATTTAGTAAATAATAATTTTCCGTTTTTTAAAATATTAACTGCCAGAAGAAGAGAAACTTCACTTAAAATTACTAAATCGACTTCTCTTTTTACTAATGACTGTACTTCTGTGATTAATTCACTACGATATCCAAAAGTGCCGCTATCTGGCTTTTTACTTTCATCAATATATACTGCAATATCTATATCACTTAATTTATTTTCTTTACCCTGGGCCATAGAACCATAGAGATAAGCAAATACAACCTCATCTCTATTATATAAATACTCTTTTATATCTTTAATACTCACCTTCTTCACCACCTAATATTAGTACTTACTATTCAGCTATTTCATCAGATAATTTATACAAAAATTCCTCAAAATTACTAAAACTATCTTTTAAAGAAGAGTTAACTTTATTCATCTCTTTTACCAATGGTTTAATCTGATCCCAATCTAACTCATATTCATACCCATGTCTTACCACATGTCTAAATCTTCGTAACTTATCTAATTTTTTTCTTTCTTTATCATTTAATAAAGCAGGTCGAACATCTTTAATAGCTATTGCCATCTGTTCCAAAAGATCTAAATGCCATTTTTCTCCAGTAGGCAAGTCACCATCTAATTCTTTAGCTATTCTTTTAAAAGAAGTTTCTAAAGAAGTATAGTAATGTTGTAATGATAAAGCTATTGCATATATATTAGCATCTTTTTCAGATTTTTTTCATTTTATTGGCTTTCTTCTTTTTGGCTATCATAAATAATCTCTCCTTCATTTTCAATATGTTTTTTTAAACTTTCATTACATCTCTCCATATTTACAAGGTCAAAAGAATGTTTTAGTTTTTGTTCAAACTCTCCCCATAATTTTAAATAATCTTTTGAATCAATACCTTTAACTCCTAAATCAATATCTGATTTTAAATGAAAACTATCTCTATTGATTAATGAACCAAAAAGATATATTTTATTTAAACCATATTTTTTGCCTATTTTTTTAGCAGTTAAGCGAACTTTTATATTTAATTTTTTATACAATTTATCAGTTTTTCTTTCTTCTATTTCTATATCTTTTAAATGTTTTTTTATATAATTAGTTATATCAATTTCTTTTTCAGTCATTCTCTTCACCACCTTTAGTCAATCTATCTATATAATTATTATATCATAATTTAACAATTTTCCCCAAAAAGAAAGAGACAGTTAATAACTGTCTCTTTTTAAGTAAAAATTAACATCCATATTTAATGCAGTTTTCTTCTCTTAAACCATTAAGACATTTACTGCATATATATTTTCCTTTGTGATATAAAACTCCTGTCTTATTTCCACAGAAGACACAGGTAAAGTCATTTTTCTTTTCGGCTACTTTATCTGCTTTTTCAACTTCATCAATCTCCTCTGTTTCTTCACTTTCATAATTTAACTCTTCTTTCATTTCTCTAATCATCATTTCTTCTCCTAGTCCATAAATATTTTCTGGGTCATTCACTCCACAAGACTTCTCCCCTTCCTTTTATATAAAA
>DATFIM010000047.1 GCA_035270125.1 Halanaerobiales bacterium
GGAGCAGAAGTTGCAATGCATTTTGCTTTGAAATATCCAGATAAAATTAATACCCTAACTTTAGGCACTGCAGTCAGTGAAGTTAAACCTTTATTAAAAGCTCAGATAGAATCCTGGATCATGACTGCTAAAACATATAATGGAAAACTTTTTTATAAAGTTATGTCCCCTTTTGTTTATTCAAATTATTTTTATGAAGAAAATTCTAAATGGCTTGAAAAAAGAGCTGAAAAATTTGGAGAAAATGTGTCAAAAGACTGGCTTGATGCTTTTGTAGGGCTCTGCAATAATTTTTTGAGTTTAGATATTACTGATGACCTTTCAAAAATTAATATTCCTACATTAATAGTATCAGGTAAAGAGGATATTTTAAAGCCACCATCTTATGGGAAAATAATTAATCAAAATATTAAAAACTCAAAATTTGAAATAGTAGATCGAGCAGCTCATGGACTTTTTGCAGAAAAACCAGCTGAGTTTAATAAATTAATTAAAAATTTTATTGATCAACAATAAATTCAATTTTTAAAATCTTAGAAATCATCCCCCGCTATTCTTTTTATGAAAAGCGGGGGTAATATAATTTAAATATTAAACTTATTTATTTTAGATGCAAGTTCATTTGCTATTTTAGCTAATTCTTCAGCTGAATCGGCTATTTCTTGTACAGCAGCAGTCTGTTCTTCAGAAGAAGCAGCTACTTCCTCAGCATTACTTGCAGATTCCTGACTTACTTTCGAAATTTCATTAACATTTTTCTCAACTTTATTACTAAATTTATTCATTTCATCAGTTTGACTATCAATTTGTTCAATTAATTTTTTAAGCTCCTGTGAACTATTTTTTATATCTGAAAATACATTTCTTGTATCTTTTATCACTCCAACACTTTCATCAACAGCTTCTTCAGTTGTATTCATTTTTTCAACAGTATTATTAACTTTTGTTTGTATTTTGGCAATTAACTCAGAGATATTATTAGTTGCACTGGCAGATTCTTCTGCAAGTTCTCTAATCTCATCTGCAACAACACTAAATCCACGACCTGCCTCTCCAGCTCTTGCTGCCTCAATAGCTGCATTTAAAGCAAGCAAATTCGTTTGATCTGCAATACTATTAATCATTTCAATGATTTCGCCTATCTCTTCAGATAATTCGCCTAAATCATAAATTGTTTCAGAAACTTCATCAGAGTATCCTTTTACTTTTTCTATAGTTCTAATAGAAGAACTAATTGAGTCATCACCTTTATTTAAATTAGAAATTACTGAATCTGAGGTGCTATCTATTTCATCAGCCATTTCTTTAGTAATTTCAATACTTTCAATAAGGTTATTTAAAATATCTTCAGTTTCATCAATTTGGGCTGATTGTTCTTCTGCCCCTGAAGCAACTTCCTGAATAGCAGTACTAACCTCTTCCGTTGAAGCTGACATTTCTTCACTATGGGAAGATAAATTTTCGCTGGATTCTAAAACCATTTCTGAAGTATCTTCAATTTCTGAAACTAAATTTTTAATACTTATTCTCATCTTATTTAAATTCCTGTTTAATAACCCAATTTCATCATTACTGTCTTTTAATTCTTCTAATTTTAGATTACCATTTGCAATTTCCTGAGTATATTCTACACTATTTTGTAAAGGATTCATCAGATAATTTTTAAATACAAAATATAAGACTCCAATTAAGATTATTAAAACAGCTATTCCCATATAAATAATTATATTTGAAATGCGAGAAACCCCTTGATTAACCTCTGATAATGGAACCTGGGTAAATATTTTTCCATTAAGGATTGGAATAGAGATATATGAAGTTAAATACTCAGCATTATCATTTTCATATTGAAAGGTTCCTCTATCCTTATTTTCATAAGCATCTGTATTAAATCTTTCAAACATATTAGGATTTTCATTTAAAATCTCTTGATTAGGGTGTGCTAATAAATTACCCTGATTATTAGTTATAAAAGCAAAACCATTTTCACCTATACTAAAATTAGAGACAATTTCACTAAGATAATCAAGTGTTATATCCCCAGCTACAACTCCTTTAAGTTGACCATTATTTTCAATAGGAATAGCTACAGAGATCATTAAAACTCCTGAAGCAGCATCTTCATATATATTTGTCCAGATAATTTCATTTTTCTCAACTGCATTTTTATACCAACTTCTATCCCTAGGATCATAATCAGCTGGTAATTCTTGTGAAGGTGCAATAATCATTTCACCATCTCTTGAACCAAAATAGACATTTTTAAACTGATCATTACCTTTTTGAATCTCTGCTAATTCATTTTGTGACATTTCTGTATTAATATTACTAGCAGAGAATAAATTATTATTAGAAAAAGTCGCAATAATTCCTTCATTAAATTCTAAAAATCCTTCTATTTCACTTTTTACATATTCAGTTGATATTAAATTTCTATTTTCTGATAAACTGTTAGTTTCTTCTGTAATTACTTGAGTAGTAAAATAGATCATAGCTCCTAAGGCCAGAATTAAAATAATACCAACAATACTAATTATTTTAAATGACAGACTTTGATGAAAAGATATATTATCTTTAATTATAAACACCTCCTGGAATTTTAGAAATCGACAATAAATTGCCTTTTTCCCACTTATTCTTAGTATACCACTCAGGATTTATTTATTCAAATAAAAAAACGCACCAGAAAATATCCATCCAGTGCGTCATCGTCATTAAAACAAATTTTTATTATTTTAAAGAGTAATAACTTCATATCCATCTGAAATATATTTCTCCATTGAAGGATGACCACTCATATCAGCTTTAAGAGGTATATCAAGACTTTGATTATATTCCAATACTCCCTGGCTGGCAGAGCAA
>DATFIM010000048.1 GCA_035270125.1 Halanaerobiales bacterium
AAAATAAAAAAAACGGTAAAAGCTGATTATGAAGTTGCTTTAGAAAACATTAATACTGCAAAAAAATGTGCTGAAACTATAATTAAAAGTAATTATAGTTTCTTTGATAAAAACTCTGAATTCATTAAAGAGATTAAAAATAAACTTGATAATTAACCTCCAGCTGATGGAGGAAATAATGTAATAATATCTTCATCTTTTAGCTCAGTTTTTAAATTATTAAGATGGAGAATGTTTTTTCCATTAACTAAAATTATTGCCCCTGGAGAAATTTTTCCTTTATCATTAAGTAATTTATTGGTAAAATAATCATCATAATCATTATCTAACTTGTTAATTAATTCAGAAATAGTAATTGGATTTTTAATTTCATATACTTCCCCTGAACTCTTCAGATTTATTTTAAATAAAGAATAAAATTTTACTTTTATTGTCATAATTATCATCCTCTTTTAATTGAAAATCCATCCAACCCTAATTAAAAGATTGGATGGATTTTATTAACTGAATTATATTTTATTTAATGCCCATTTCCTCTAATTTTTTATCACTTATATAACCATCTTCCTCCCAACCTCTTTTTTTATAATATTTTGGTAATAACTCTTTATATTTTGAATTAATACCCTTTTGAGGTCCATCAGGAAGAGGTTCATCAAAACGTTCAGGCAACTTATCCTCATCAGGAGTAATACCAGCTTCTAAATTAAATTGACGTTCCAGATTATATATTCTTTCACCAGTTTCCAGCAATGAATCAGATGTATAGTCAAATTTTGTACCTGCATTTACTATTTCTCGATAATCATCAAGACCTAAAGCAAATGAAGTAAAAAGACACATTCCAATTGAATCAATTATAGCTGTTAAGTCCTGGAATATAATTACCCATTCAGGTTTTCCTTCTAATTCTTGAGGATCTAGTTTTTCAGGTACACCTAAAACTTCTGGAGAAATCATGTATCCTCTAACATGACATCCACCTCTATTTGAGGTTACATAATTAAGTCCATGGCCCTGTACTCCTCTTGGATCATAAGCAGGAAGTTCCTGTTTTTTAACACTCATTGAAAGCTCAGGGTGCCCTCTTGATTCTGCTAGGCGATAAGAACCTTCAGCTAATTCATCTCCAATACCTTCACGATAACCCATTTGTTTTGTATAATAAACTATTGATTCGGAAGAACCAAATTTTAATTCAGGGCCATTTTCCAATTCATCCTTATCTATATGACCTTTTTCATATAACTCCATTGCACAGGCAATTGTCGTTCCAGCTGAAATTGTATCCAAACCGAGTTCATTACAAATAAAGTTAGCTTCCGTGATAGCATTTAGATCATTTACTCCACAATCAGCACCATAAGCCCAGCCAGTTTCATATTCAGGCCCTTCACCATGCTGACCATTAGGTAGTTTTACATCACGTCCACAGCGTATTGGACATCCATAACATCCTTTATTTGATTGTAAATAACCTTTTTCAACTAAAGCTTCACCAGAAACTTCTTCTACATCTTCAAAAGTACCATACTGGAAGTTATTAGTTGGATATAATCCATTAGAATTAATTATATTATCCAAAACTTTAGTACCAAGAGATGGCAAACCTTCTCCAGTTACTCCATCTTCTTTTAACATCTTGGTTTGTTTTCTTACAACTTCCATCATTTCTTCTTTATAATACTCAACCTGTTTTTCATCTGCTTTTACAACTATAGCTTTTAGGTTCTTTGAGCCCATGACTGCCCCTACACCTGTACGACCGGCAGCTCTGTGTTTATCATTCATAATTGAAGCAAATTTAACCAAATTTTCTCCAGCAGGCCCAATACAACTTACTTTAGCCTTATCATTGCCAAAAACATCTACTAAGTAATCTGTAGTTTCGAAAACTGTTTTTCCCCATATTTCTGAGGCATCTTTAAGTTCCACTTCATTACCTTTAATTGATAAATAAAGGGGTCTTTTTGCTTTACCTTCAAAAATAATAATATCATTACCACTAAATCTCAATTCTGCCCCAAAAAATCCGCCTGAATTACTACTTGCAATAGTACCGGTTAATGGCCCTTTTGTGACAACCATATAACGCCCACCAGTAGATGCTGCTGTTCCAGTTAATAATCCAGTAGCAAAAATAAGTTTATTCTCGGGGCTAAGAGGGTCTACCTTAGGGTCAATTTCATCATATAATATTTTAGATGCTAATCCTCTTCCTCCTAAATACTTCTTTACTACTTCACCTTCGATTTTTTCTCTTTTAATTTCTTCATTGCTAAGATCAATTCTCAATACTTCATACTCATAAATTTT